>NZ_JASATG010000026.1:0-70407 GCF_038440195.1 Pseudoduganella sp. OTU4001
ACCCGGTGCGCCCCAGACCCAGGCCCGCCCGCTGACGCCCGGCGCCGCCCTGCTCAGCAAAGCCCCCCTCACTCCAGCCGACCAGCTCCCCAGCCTCGGCAAAGACACCCCGCAAGCCGCCCTGAGCCCGGCCGCGCGCGCCATCAGCAGCGCCCTGGCCAGCGCCTACACCACGCCCGGTGTCCCGGTCACCATCAACGGCAAGACGCCGCTGACCGCCGGCGGCCCGCCCGACCCCGGCAAACTGAGCGAAGGCCTGCAGCGCGCCCTAGGGGATAGCGGCCTGTTCTACGAATCCCACGTCGCCGAATGGGCGGCAGGAAAACGCCCGCTGCACGACCTGCAGCGCGAACCGCAAATGCAGCGCCACGCCGCCGCCCACGGCGCCAACCCGGGTCCGCTCGAAGCCGCCGCCAAGCTGGCCGCCGGCCCCGACCTGTCGGCCGCCCAGATGATCAACCAGCAACTGCACACCCAGGAGCAAGGTAAAGTCCTGTGGCAAGGCGAAGCCTGGCCCGGCCAGCAAATGCAATGGCTGGTCGAACGCGAACAGCAGCGTGACGGCCAGGGCGGCCGGCGCGAAGGACGCGACGGCGAGCCCGACACCGTCTGGCGCAGCGGCGTACGCTTCCGCTTCCCGCTGCTGGGCAAAGTCGCCGCCAACGTCACCCTGGTCGGCGACCAAGTGCACATCGCCGTCCAGTCCGGCAGCGAAGACACGGCCGCCACCCTGCGCGCCTGGGCCAGCGCCCTGCAGCAAGCCCTGGACGCCGCCGGTGCGCCGCTGACCTCGCTCGCCATCAATGCGGAAGGCCAAGATGGCGCAGAGTGATGCCAACGACCTGCCGCGCAAGCCGCTGCAAAGCGCGGTCGCCCTGGCCTACAAGGACGGCCAGGCGGCACCAAAAGTCGTCGCCAAAGGACGCGGCCTGGTGGCCGAGCAGATCATCGCCGTGGCGGCCGAGCACGGCGTCTACATCCACGAGTCGAAGGAACTGGTCTCGCTGCTGATGGAAGTGGACCTGGACCACCAGATCCCGCCCCTGCTCTACCGTGTAATTGCGGAACTGTTAGCGTGGCTATATCATATTGAAGCAGCGCAAAAGACTGGACAGCCCCCGCCCCCGGCCCCGGATCTCAGCGTACCGAATGAATCCCCAGACAACGGACTTTGATGCACAGCTATATTTCGGACTCGGACTTGGAGAACTGGCATGATTTCGAGGTGTCCTCACGCCGTGAGATCATTGCCCTGCTGCGCAGCATAGGCGAGAAAAACCAGCTGATCCGCATGCTGGTGCATGGCGAGTCCGACGTGTGCGTCACGTCCATCCTCGAAGTCGATGCCGATGCCGGCAACGTCATCCTCGACTGCTCGATCAGTCCCGACCAGAACCGCCGCATCCTAGGCGCCAAAAGGATTTCTTTCGAAACCACGCTGGACAAGATCCGTATCATGTTCGGTGGCGAGCACATCGAATCGTGCACGTTTGAAGGCAGCCCGGCGTTCAAGATGGCCCTGCCCGCCAGCCTCATCCGCCTGCAGCGCCGCGAGTTCTACCGCATGGCCACGCCGGTCAGCAATCCGGTGCGCGTGATGATCCCGCAGCCGGCCGAACTGGGCGGCGGCAGCAAGGCATTTCCCCTGGCGGATATCAGCTGCGGCGGCATTGCCATTCTTGACAACAGCCTGGTATTGGGCGACACCATCGGCAAGGTATATGCCGACTGCCGCATTGAACTTCCTGAAGTGGGACCGATCACCACCGGCCTGCAGATCCGTAATTCGCTCGATCTGACGCTTTTAAACAACAAATCCAACCGCCGTCTCGGCTGCCAGTTTGTCGAGTTGCCGCGCTCGGCGTTGAACGCCGTGCAGCGCTACATCACCAAGCTCGAGCGCGAGCGCAACGCCCGCATCGCGGGCCTCGGTTAATTGGCGTTAGAAAAGTCGGGGTCATGTCTGACATTCGGACACGGGCTCAGCCGCCCTGCGGCTGAGCCCGTGTCCGAATGTCAGACATGACCCCGACTTTTTATACCTGCATATTCATAATGTCGTGATACGACTGCACCAGCTTGTTGCGCACCTGTACGGTGGCCTGGAAGTTGATGCTGGCCTTTTGCATCGAAATCATCACGTCCGACAGGTTGACCGAGTCATCCCCCATCTGGAAACGCTTGGTGAGCCCTTCCGCCTTGTCCTGGCTGGCCTGGACCGCGTCCAGGGCGCCTTTCAGGGCGTCGGTAAAATCCGGCTTTTGCGCCACCTTCTCGGTCTGGATCGCCGGGGGCGTGGCTGCGGGCCGGGTCGCCGCAGCTTTCAGCTGGGCTATCATGGCCTGTATTTGGCTTGAATCAATGCCGCCTGTTCTCATTAGTTGACTCCAAGATACAATATTCCTGTTTGCAGGCTTCCAGAATATCCGCCCACGAGCAAGGGGATAGCCCTGAGCAGCATGGCAAACGGGCGCCTATTCAGGCCTTTACCGGGCGGCTGGACAGCCCATAATGTGCAACAGGCCCATTAACCCACAGTGATTACCCATGGCTGCAGCCGCCGAACAACTCGATATCGACGATCCAGACGCCCAGCAAGCGCCCAAGGGCCGCTTCGCCTTCTTCCAGACCCCGATGGGCAAGATGGTGATCCGCGGTGCGGCCGTGGCCGGCGTGCTGGCACTTATCCTGATCCTGTGGATGTGGAACAAGGAACCGGACTACAAGGTCCTGTTCGCCAATTTCACCGACAAGGATGGCGGCGCCATCACCGCCGCCCTGGACGCGGCGCAGATCAAGTACAAGCTGGCCGAGGGCGGCCAGGCCATCCTGGTGCCGGCCGACCAGGTGCACAATGTGCGCCTGCGCCTGGCGCAGCAGGGCCTGCCAAAAGGCGGCAACGTCGGCTTTGAAGTCATGGAAAACCAGAAACTGGGCGTGTCCCAGTTCCTGGAACAGGTCAATTACCAGCGCGCCCTGGAAGGCGAACTGGCGCGTTCGATCCAGTCCATCGGCGCCGTCGAGTCGGCCCGCGTGCACCTGGCCATGCCGAAGCCATCCGTCTTCGTGCGCGACCAGCAAAAGCCGACTGCTTCCGTGGTCCTGACGCTGCACGCCAACCGCATGATCGACCCGGCCCAGGTCAGCGCCATCGTGCACTTGGTGGCCTCTTCCGTGCCGGAACTGTCGCCGGCCAACGTCACCGTGGTGGACCAGGCCGGCAACCTGGTGTCGGACATCAACAAAAACGGCAACGCCGCCAACAACGCCAAGAACCTCGACGCATCCCAGCTCAAGTATGTGCAGGAGATGCAAAAGCAAGTCATCAAGCAGGTCGAATCGATCATCACCCCGATCGTCGGCGAAGGCAATGTGCGCGCCGAGGCGGTGGCGGACGTCGACTTCTCCGCCATCGAGCAGGCCGCTGAAACCTATAAGCCGAATTCGCCGCCGGCCGCCTCGGCCATCCGCAGCCAGCAGAGCACCGAAACCACCGGCAATGCCAACCAGAACCCAGGCGGCATCCCGGGCGCGCTGTCGAACCAGCCGCCAGGCGTGGCCACCGCCCCGCTGACCACCAATCCGCCCGGCACGGCCGGTGCGCCGGGCCAGCCTGGCACCGCTGCGGCCGCCGCCAACGCCGGCCCGAGCCATAAGGAATCGACCACCAATTACGAAGTCGACAAGACCGTACGCTATGAGCAGAAAGCCATGGCCGGCCTGAAACGCATGACCGTCGGCGTCGTAGTAAACTATCGTCGGACCATCGACAAGAACGGCAAGGTCATCGTCAAGCCATTGAGCGCGGATGAGATGGCCAAGATCAACAGCCTGGTCAAGGAAGCCATGGGTTACAACCAGGACCGTGGCGACTCCGTCAGCGTGGCCAATGCGCCATTCGACGGCGTCGACAAAGAACCTGAACCACCGATGGAATGGTGGCGCGATCCGTCCAACCTGCCGCTGGCGAAAGAGCTGGCCAAGTTCCTGATCACGGCCCTGATCCTGCTGTACATCCTGCTGCGTATCGTGCGTCCAATGATGCGTCCGGTCTTCAAGAAGATCGACGAGATCAATGAACCGGAGCCGGAACCAGAACCGGAGCCTATCGTGGAACCTGTCGGCCCGACCCCGGAAGAATTGCTGGCGGAGGAAATCGCCAAGATGGAAGAAAACACTGCCCGCACCTACCGCGACAACCTGGCGCTGGCGAAGAAACTCGCTTCGGAAGACCCGCGCATCGTCGCCAACGTGCTCAAGGAATGGATAGGCAACAATGACTAGTGAAAACACCGGCCTGCAAAAGGCCGCTATCCTGATGCTGGCCCTGGGCGAAGCCGAAGCGGCCGAAGTCATGAAATTCCTCGGCCCGCGCGAGGTGCTGAAGCTGGGCGCCTCGATGGCAACCATGAAGAACATCCCGCATGAAATGGTGGTCGATGTGCTGGACGATTTCCGCGACCAGTACGCGGCCGCCTCCACCGTCGGCCTCGATTCGGACGAGTACATCCGCCAGGTGCTGACCAAGGCGCTGGGCGACGACAAGGCTTCCGTGCTGCTGTCGCGTATTCTCGGCGGCAAGGACGCGTCCGGTATCGAATCGCTGAAGTGGATGGATTCGAACTCGGTGGCCGAACTGATCCGCAACGAGCACCCGCAGATCATCGCCACCATCCTGGTGCACCTGGAACGCGACCAGGCTTGCGAAATCCTGGGCCACTTCACCGACCGTCTGCGCAACGACGTGGTGCTGCGTATCGCCACCCTGGACGGCGTGCAGCCGGCCGCATTGCGCGAACTGAACGACGTGCTGACCAAGCTCTTATCCGGCAACGAAAACATCAAGAAGTCCACGCTGGGCGGTATCCGCGCGGCGGCCGAGATCCTGAACTTCATGTCCGGCGAGCAGGAACAGAACGTGATGGACAATATCAAGAACTACGACAACGATATGGCGCAGAAGATCATGGACGAGATGTTCGTGTTCGACAACCTGATCGATGTCGACGACCGCGGCATCCAGCTGCTGCTGCGCGAAGTGCAGTCGGAAATGCTGATCATCGCGCTGAAAGGCGCGTCGCCGGACCTGCGCGACAAGATCTTCAAGAACATGTCGGCGCGCGCCTCGGAAATGATGCGCGAAGACCTGGAAAACAAAGGCCCGGTACGCCTGTCCGAAGTGGAAACGCAGCAGAAGCAGATCCTGCAGATTGTGCGGCGCCTGGCCGATGAAGGCCAGATCGTACTGGGTGGTAAAGGCGAGGATTCCTTCGTTTGATGTCGAATATTCCAAAAGAACAGCAGACCGCCTACCAGCGCTGGGAACTGCAATCCTTCGGCGACACGCGTCCGAGCATCGTGGCCCAGCGCGAACGCGAGGAAGAAGAAGCGCGTGCCGCCGCTGCGGCAGAAGAAGCGGCCGTCATTGAGGCCGAGGAAGCCGCCTATGCGGCCGCCAACCCGCCTGTTCCCGAGTACCCTAGCGAAGAGGAACTGGCCGCCATCCGCGAGGCGGCGCGCCAGGAAGGCTATGACGCCGGCTTCAAGGCCGGCCACGACGAAGGCATGGCGCAGGCGCTGGACGAGCAGCGCGCCGCCACCGAGCAGGCACTGGCCCCGGTGCGCGAGATCGCCGACAACTTCAGCGCCGCCCTGCGCGATGCCGACCAGGCCATCAGCAACGAGGTGCTGGAACTGGCCCTGCACCTGGCCCGCGGCATGCTGAAAAACGCGCTGCGCGTGAAGCCGGAACTGATCCTGCCGATCGTGCGCGAAGCCATCGAATACCTGCCAGTGCTGCAGCAGCCGGCCCTGCTGATCCTGAATCCGGAAGACGCCGCCGTGGTGCGCGACAGCATCGCGGAAGAGCTGGACAAGGGCGGCTGGCGCGTGATCGACGACCCCTCCATCGAGCGTGGCGGCTGCAAGGTCGATACCGCCTCCAACCAGATCGACGCCACCGTACAGTCGCGCTGGCAACGCCTGAGCCACGCGCTCGGCAAGGATGTGGACTGGATCGACTGAGATGGGCGCGCCTGACCCGCAAGTACATGCCGGCCGCTGGCGTTCTTACCTGAACGACTGCGCCACCCTGGTCGACTTCGTCGAGCCGATGCAAGTCTCGGGCCGCGTCACGCGCGTGGCGGGCCTGGTGATGGAAGCGGTCGGCCTGCGCCTGGCCGTCGGCGCGGCCTGCACCGTGCCCCTGCCCTCCGGCGGCAAGGTGGAAGCGGAAGTGGTCGGTTTCGAAGGCGACAAGCTGTTCCTGATGCCGCAAAGCGATGTCGAAGGCATTGTGCCCGGCACCCGCGTGTTCCCGGTTGAGCAAAGCGTGCCGAAGCCGGGCAGCGTCACCCATCCGCGCCGCCGCCCGAGCGACCGCGCGCGCCACCTGCCGGTCGGCCCGGAACTGCTGGGCCGCGTGGTCGATGGCGCCGGCCGTCCGCTGGATGGCCTGGGTCCGATCCAGACCAGTGATTCGGCGCCGATCAATGTGCGCCCGGCCAACCCGCTGGGCCGTGCGCCCATCGTGGAAACGCTGGACGTGGGCGTGCGCTGCATCAACGCCATGCTGACCGTGGGACGCGGCCAGCGCATGGGCCTGTTCGCCGGCTCCGGCGTCGGCAAGTCCGTGCTGCTGGGCATGATGGCGCGCTATACGGAAGCCGACATCATCGTGGTCGGCCTGATCGGCGAACGGGGCCGCGAGGTCAAGGAATTCATCGAGCAGATCCTTGGCGAGGAAGGCTTGCGCCGCTCCTGCGTGGTGGCCGCGCCCGCCGACACGCCGCCGCTGATGCGCATGCAAGGCGCGGCCTACGCCACCGCAATTGCCGAGCACTTCCGCGACAAGGGCATGAATGTGCTGCTGATCATGGATTCGCTGACCCGCTACGCCATGGCACAGCGCGAGATCGCGCTGGCGATTGGCGAGCCGCCGGCCACCAAGGGCTATCCGCCGTCCGTGTTCGCCAAGCTGCCGGTGCTGGTCGAGCGCGCCGGCAATGGCGAGCTGGGCGGCGGTTCAATCACCGCCTTCTACACCGTGCTGACCGAGGGCGACGACCAGCAGGACCCGATTGCCGACTCGGCGCGCGCGATCCTGGACGGCCACATCGTGCTCAACCGCCGCCTGGCCGAAGCCGGCCACTACCCGGCCATCGATATCGAACAGTCGATCAGCCGCGCCATGCATTCGATCACCTCGCACGCCCACCAGGACCAGGCGCGCAAGCTGAAACAGTTGTTTTCGCGCTACGAACGCAGCCGCGACCTGATCGCTGTCGGCGCCTACACGCCGGGCACCGACCCGGTGCTGGACCAGGCCATCGGCCTGCACGACAAGATCGAGCATTTTTTACAACAAAAGATCACCGAGCAAGTGAACATGCCCGAGAGTTTGGGGCAATTAACCACTCTGTTCGACTGATTGACCGCGCCGGCCTTGCCTATAATGAACCATGGCCTCAACTCAGCAACTTGAAACCCTGATCGACCTGGCCCGGCGGGAAACCGACGATGCGGCCAAGCGCCTTGGCGCGGCCCTGAAAGCCGTGGCGGACGCCGAAGAAAAGCTGAACATGCTGATCGGCTACCGCGACGAGTATGGCCGCCGCTTCGATGCTTCGCAGCAGCAAGGCATTACGCCGATGGCATACCGTAATTTCCAGGCTTTCATGGAAAAACTGGACACGGCCATCAAGGGTCAGCAGGAAGTGGTACGCCACAGCAAGGCGCGCGGCGACCAGGAGAAACAGGCGTGGCAGGAAGCGGAGCGCAAGCGCATGTCCTTCTCCACCCTGCGCGACCGGGCGCACGCCCAGGAGTTGAAAAAGGAAGCCAAGCGCGACCAGAAGGCTATGGATGAACACGCCACCCGGCAGGCATTTTTCAAACGCTAGGCTCGAACCATGAATACCCAGACTGTCCAGACCAATCCCCTCCTCTCCGGCAACGCTGCCAGCCCACGCTCGGGCGCGGCCACGGCGGCGCAGGATGATGGACAGTTCCAGCAGGCGCTGAGCCGCCAGATCGAGCGCCAGGCTGCGGCCCTGCCGCCGACTCCGGCGCCAACCGCCCCGGCCGCGCGCCGCGCCGACGCGCCCAAGCCAGCCCATGCTCAGCATGCGCCAGCCCAGCAGGCGCGCCAGCCGCAAGCGACACCAGCGCCGGCCGCACAACGCGCCCAGGCCCCGCAGGCCGCCAAACCGGCCAGCCAGCCCCAAGCCAGTCGCCCTGCCGATGCCGCCGCCAACGACGCTGCCGCCAGCGCGGCAGCGCAGCAGCCGGCCGCCAGCAATCCGGCCGCTGACGGCGCCGACGCGCCCGACACCACCACCGCGCAAGCCAGCGGCGAAACCTCAACCGTCGACGCCGCTGCCGGCGAACCGGCCAGCGACCCGATTTCCGACATGCTGGCACTGATGGCCAGCCTGAACCAGCCCATGCCTGCCACAGCAGGTGACGGTGCAATAGCATCTGCAGCACCGGCACCTGCACCTGTCGCGGGTGACGCCGCCATCGCCAGCCTGCAAAGCAGCGCCGGCGCTGACGCCGCTGCGCTGCAAGGCAAGCCGGTCGACATCGCCCGTCCAGGTGAATGGCCCGGTATGGCAGCAGGGGCTGAGCCCCCGGCTGAGATGTCGCCAGAAAGCGCGGCGGCCGGTCTGCGCGCGATCATGGGCGCTGTCGATGAAATTGGCAAAAACGGGCCGGTCGTCAACAACGCCGCCATGGCCCAGACGCTGGCGGCAATCGAGGCACGCATTGCGCAACAGGGCAGCGCCGTCCCAGCCGAAGCCGCGCTCGCCCCTGCCGCTGCCGTTCTGGCGCCGCCCGCCACGGAACTTTCCACACCAGCACCAGCCGCTCTGGCGCAAGCTGGCCAATTGCCAACCGCTGCGGCGCTGGACGCACGCGCGGCTGACTTGGCAGCAGGCCAGCAAAGCGCCGGCGCTGCAGACGCGCTGCAAGGCGGCGCCACCGCAGCGCAAGACAGCGCTGCTGCACAGCAAGGCAGCGCCAACGCGCCGAAAGCCGACTTCCAGGCCGCCCTCGGCCAGGCCCAGGCCCGCACCGAAGCCGCCGCACGCGATGCGGCCCTGCCGGTGCAGGCGGCGCCCGCCGCATTGCAAGCCACCACGGCCCAGGCGCCAGCCGGCGCCGCCCATGCGCAAGCTGCCCAGGCGCTGGCCAGCAACCAGCTGCACGCCCGCGTCGGCAGCCAGGGCTGGGATCACCAGCTCGGCCAGAAAGTGGTGTGGATGATCAAGGGCGCCGAACAAAGCGCCACCCTGACCCTGAACCCGCCCGACCTGGGCCCGCTGCAAGTGGTGCTGAACGTTTCCAACGACCAGGCCAGCGTCGCCTTCACGGCAGCCCAGCCGGAGGTGCGTGAAGCACTGGAGCAGGCCTTGCCAAAACTGCGCGAAACCATGGGCGACGCCGGCATCAAGCTCGGTGACGCCAGTGTTTCGTCGGGCAGCAAGGAGCAGCAGCAAACCTTCGAGCAGATGGCATCGGCCGGCCGCGGCCGCGGCGTGGCAAATGGCCAAAACGACAACTCCACTGATGCCGGCAACGCCGACCAGCCTGCCCACCAAGCCCGCCGCAGCGTGCTCGGTGCGGTCGATACCTTCGCCTAAGGCAGAGATAGCACGGCTTCCTGCCTCTTTTCGGCGCATCAGCTCCCGAAAGCTTTCGCGATAATGACATAATGGCGTCATGATCCAACTCTTGCATCCAGGGCAGAAGATTTGAAAGCGAATCCAAAAATGAAGGCTGATGCTAAGGCAGAGGCAGCACCGGTAGGCGGTGGTTCTAAAAAGAAGCTGGTCTTTATCCTGGCTGGCGTGCTGGTGCTTGCGCTGGCCGGCGGCGGCGGCGCGTGGTTCATGCTGAAGGGCGATGACGGCGAACACGCCGAAGAAGCCAAGCCGAACAAGAAAGCCAAGAAGGCCAAGCCAGCCGGCCCGCCGGTCTATGTGCCGGTCGACCAGTTCACGGTGAACCTGCAGCCGGAAAACGGCGAGCAGTACCTGCAGCTGGCGATCACGCTGCAGTCCAGCACCCTGGAAGAGTCGGCCATCATCAAGGAAAACATGCCCAAGCTGCGCAGCCGCATCCTGTTGCTGCTGTCGAGTAAGCACGCCTCCGAAATCAACACCCCGGAAGGCAAGCAGCAGCTGGGCAAGGAAATCCTGGAAGCCGTCAACCAGCCGTTTGAAAACGGCGGCGAGCCCCAGGAAGTGTCGGAAGTATTGTTCACGGCGTTTATCATCCAGTAAGGTCTGTGTGAAGCATGGCTGATAATTTTCTCTCCCAGGAAGAGGTCGATGCCCTCTTAAAAGGCGTTAACGGCGATCAGGACGACGTCGCGGCGCCCGAGGAGTCGACCGGTGTCCGGACCTATAACCTGGCGACGCAGGAACGCATCGTCCGGGGCCGTATGCCGACCCTGGAAATTATCAACGAGCGTTTCGCGCGCCTGCTGCGCGTGGGCCTGTTCAACTTCCTGCGCCGCAGCGCGGAAGTGTCGGTCGGTTCGGTGCGCGTCTCCAAGTATTCGGAGTTCATCCGTAACCTGGTGGTGCCGACCAACCTCAACCTGGTACACATGAAGCCGCTGCGCGGCACGGCCCTGATGGTGTTCGACCCGGGCCTGGTATTCCTGCTGGTGGACAACCTGTTCGGCGGCGACGGCCGCTTCCACACCCGGGTCGAGGGCCGCGACTTTACCCAGACCGAGCAGCGCATCATCCTGCGCATCCTCGATATCGTGTTCGAGGCCTATACCAAATCGTGGGAGCCGGTGTACCCGGTCGAATTCGAGTACATCCGTTCCGAAATGAATACGCAGTTCGCCAACATCGCCACGCCGAACGAGGTGGTGGTGGCATCGACCTTCACCATCGAACTCGGTTCGGTGTCGGGCCAGATCCACTTCTGCATGCCGTACTCGATGATCGAGCCGATCCGCGACGCGCTGACGTCCTCGCTGCAGGGCGAAGCGCTGGAAGTGGACAAGCGCTGGATCCGCCTGATGACGCAGCAGATCCAGATCGCCGAGGTTGAACTGATCGCCAAGCTCGGCACCGCCAAAGTGAGCTTTGACGAAATCCTGAACATGAAAGTCGGCGATGTGA
Organism: Pseudoduganella sp. OTU4001; assembly: GCF_038440195.1. NCBI lineage: Bacteria > Pseudomonadati > Pseudomonadota > Betaproteobacteria > Burkholderiales > Oxalobacteraceae > Pseudoduganella > Pseudoduganella sp. OTU4001. The sequence goes on from NZ_JASATG010000026.1 coordinate 11,145, forward strand.
TCCCCCTTTCGATCCCGGAAACCATCGAGGCGACCGTGGATGGCGTGCCGGTTCTCGACTGCACCTACGGTGTGTTGAACGGGCAATACGCATTGAAAGTGGAGAAACTGCTGGCAAACACGGATAATATGAAATAAAGGCTAGGAGAGAATCATGTCGGATAATCAAGACGACGACGCAAGCATGGAAGAGGATCTGTGGGGTGCCGCGATTGCCGAGCAGGCCGCTGCCGAGGCTGCTGCTATGCAGAACCAGGCTGCCACGGCCGCCGTGTTCAAGGACTTTTCCAAGCAGCCCAACAAGACCGAAACCCATAACGATATCGACTTCATCCTCGATATCCCGGTCCAGCTGACCGTGGAACTGGGCCGCACCAAGATCGCCATCAAGAACCTGCTGCAACTGGCACAGGGCTCGGTGGTGGAACTGGACGGCCTGGCCGGTGAACCGATGGACGTGCTGGTCAACGGCTGCCTGATCGCCCAGGGCGAGGTGGTGGTGGTGAACGATAAGTTCGGTATCCGCCTGACCGATATCATCACGCCTTCCGAACGCATCCGAAAACTGAATAAATGAAGCAAAGCATTACTGCCCTCGCAGCCGCCCTCTGTCTCGCCAGCGCATCCGCGCTGGCGCAGCAAGCCCCCGCTCCCGACACCATCGCCACCAGCAACCAGGCCGCTCCGGCCGAGGCCGCCAGCGCCGCCGCGCCGAACTCGCCCGCAGCGCCCGCCGCCACGCCCGAGCAGCAAGCCGCACTGGCCGGCGCCCGCGCCGCCAACGCCCCTGCCCCCGCCAATGTGCTGGCCGCGCAGGCGCCATCGGCGGCCGGCTCGCTGGTGCAGACCATCCTCTCGCTCGGCTTCGTGGTGGCCCTGCTGGTCGGCCTGGCCTGGCTGCTGAAGCGCTTCGGCCCGAAACACATCACCGGCGGCACCACCGTCAAGCTGGTGGGCGCCCTCAGCGTCGGCGCGCGTGAACGCATCCTGGTGGTGGAAGTCGGCGACCAGTGGATCGTGGTGGGCGCCTCGCCCGGCCGCATGAACTCGCTGGCCACCATGCCGCGCCAGGAGATCGACGACGCCGACCTGGCAGGCGGGCAACCGGTGGCGGGCGCCAACTTCGCCGAATGGTTCAAACAGACGATTGAAAAGCGCAATGGCAAATAAGGTCGCCCTGCGCCGCGGCGCCGTGGCTGCCGCAGCCGCCGGCGCCGCGCTGGTCCTGCTGCCGCTGGCCGCCGGCGCCGAACCCACCATCCCCGCCTTCACCAGCACGCCGGCACCGGGCGGCGGCACCAATTACGGCCTGACGCTGCAAACGCTGATCCTGATGACGGCGCTGACCTTCATCCCGGCAGCGCTGCTGATGATGACCGGCTTCACCCGCATCGTGATCGTGCTGTCGCTGCTGCGCCAGGCGCTGGGCACGCAGTCGGCGCCGCCCAACCAGGTGGTGGTCGGCCTGTCGCTGTTCCTGACCTTCTTCGTCATGAGCCCGGTGTTCGACAAGATCTACACCGACGCCTGGGTGCCACTGCAGGACAACAAGATCACCATGCAGCAGGCGATGGAGCGCTCCGCCGCGCCGCTGAAAACCTTCATGCTGAAGCAGACCCGCCAGTCCGACCTGGCGCTGTTCGTCAAGATTTCGCGCAGCCCTGCCCTGCAGGGACCGGAAGACGTGCCGCTGAAAATCCTGGTGCCGGCCTTTATCACTTCCGAACTGAAGACCGCGTTCCAGATCGGCTTTGCCATCTTCATCCCCTTCCTGATCATCGACATGGTGGTGGCGTCGGTGCTGATGTCGATGGGTATGATGATGATGTCGCCCGCCGTGATCTCGCTGCCGTTCAAGCTGATGCTGTTCGTGCTGGTCGATGGCTGGCAACTGCTGCTGGGTTCGCTGTCCCAGAGCTTCTACTAGGAGGCGCGCCATGAATCCGGAAACCGTCATGACCATGGGCCGCCAGGCCATGGAAGTCACGCTGATGGTGGCGGCGCCGCTGCTGCTGGTGGCGCTGGTGATCGGCCTGGTGGTCTCGATTTTCCAGGCCGCGACCCAGATCAACGAAGCCACGCTGTCCTTCATCCCCAAGCTGGTGGGCGTGTTCGTCGCCCTGGTGGTGGCCGGGCCGTGGATGCTGTCCGTCATGCTCGACTACATGCGCCAGGTACTGACCAATATCCCCACCTTTGTCAGCTGACCAATGCTGGTCGTCACCACCGCCGAACTGAACGCCTGGATTGCCGCCTTGCTGTGGCCGACGGCGCGCATCCTGGCGCTGATTGCCGCCTCCCCCATCTTCGGTAACGCCCGCATCCCCATGCGCGTGAAGGTCGCGCTGGGCGTGCTGATGGCGATCGTGGTATCGCCCGGCGTCCCGGCGATGCCGGCGCTCGATCCGGCCGGCTGGGCTGGGCTGTCGGTGCTGGCGCGCGAAATCGTGATCGGCGCCGGCATGGGCTTTGCGATGCGCCTGATATTCGCCGCGGTGGAAATGGCGGGCGAGATTTCCAGCCTGACCATGGGCCTGGGTTTCGCCAGCTTCTTCGACCCGATGTCGCAGGGCCGCTCGTCGGCGGTATCGCAATTCCTGGTGTGGGTGGTGACCTTGGCCGTGCTGGCCGTGAACGCCCACCTGGTGCTGCTGGAAGCGCTGGCCGAGAGTTTCTTTACGCTGCCGGTGGCGGCGATTTCATTCAATAACGACGGCTTCTGGGTCCTGGCGCTATGGGGCGCCAAGATCTTTTCGGCCGGCCTGCAGCTGTCGCTGCCGATTGTGGCCGCGCTGTTGATCACCAACGTCGCGCTGGGCATCCTGACGCGCGCCGCGCCGCAGCTGAACCTGTTTGGTATCGGCTTCCCGATCACGCTCGGCGTCGGTTTCCTGACGCTGACCATGACCCTGCCCTATATGGCCATGCCGGTGCAAACCCTGGTCAACCAGGGCATAGAAAAAGCGCGGCAATTGCCGCGCGAATGGGATAGCAGGAAACCTCAGATGAAGTTGAACAGCGACAAGCCAGTCAAGGCCTTGTAGGATTTCTGCGCCGCTTCCAGGTTGGTTTGCAGCTGGGTGAAGCGGGAAATGGTTTCCACCGGATCGGCATCGATCAGGTCGCCAATCTGCTGTTCATATGCGATGTTCAGATCGTCACCGGCGCTGTCCAGGTGATCCAGTTCCTTCAAGCCCGAACCGACGCTGGCGCGTACCGACAGCACTTTGTCCAACGCATTGTTGATGTTCTGGTTCGCCAGGTTCAGGTCGTTGGTGCGCTGGGCGTCGGCCGGTGGATTGGACGGGCTGGCCTGCAGCGACGTGATCAGGTTGCGCATGGTGGTGAACAGCGACTGGTTGGTGCTCGGATCGACCGTGAACTGGTCAAGATCCGCCGGGTCGCCCTTGATGTCAAGCTGCATGCCGTCAAACGCAATCGGTTCGCCCGGCTTGTACGGCTGGTTCGCCAGCACCTGGGTGCCGGCCGTCACGTCGTTGACGGTGTAGGTGGTGACCGCCGGCACGCCTGGCGTCGCCGGCACCACGGTGAAATCGATGGTGTACTGGTGGCCGGTCAGCGCCGCGGTATCGGTCACCGAGCCCGGCGAGATAATGCCGGTGCCGCCCCGGCCTTGATTGCCGGCCACGGCGCCGGTGACGAAGCTGCCGTTGCCGGTCAGGACTTCCTCATAGATCGCGGAACCCGACACGCTGATCGGCAGCTTGCGCGAGCTGGCGACCTGCAGTTCGCGCGCGCCCTGGTCGCCCTGGTAGGTGGCGCCGGTGGAAGTCTTGGGGAACGGTTCGGTGTTCAGCTTATAACCCGAGAACAGGTAGCCGCCGGTGCCATCGGCCGCATTGGCCTGGCCCAGCAAGTCGTCCAGCCGGCCTTCCAGCTCGGTGGCCAGCGACAGGCGGTCCTGCTGCGACAGCGCCGGGTTGCCGGCGTTCACGATCAGGCGCTTGACGTCCTGCAGCAGGTCGTCGGTATTCTGCAGCGACTGGTCGACCAGCGACAGCGAGCTGCGCGCATTGCTGCGGTTGGTCACGAACTGGGTGTTCAGTTCCTTCGACTGGCTGATTTCCAGTGCACGGGCCGAGGCCACCGGGTCGTCGGCGGGAGTCAGCACGCGGCGCCCGGTCGACAGCTGCAGCTGGGTGCGCTGCAATTGCGACTGCAAGGTATTCAGCTGGCTGACGCCGCTGTTGTAAATCGTTTGGGAGCTGATGCGCATGACCATGATGCTATTCCTTCAAATTGCTTAACCGCCCAGCGACAACAAGGTATCGAACAGGGTGGCGGCGGTTGCCATCACTTTAGCCGATGCCTGGTAGGCCTGCTGGTAGCGGATCAGGTTGGCGGCCTCTTCGTCGAGGTTCACGCCCGATACCGATTGTTGTACGGCCGTGGCCTGGGCCACGGCGGTTTCCGAAGCGGCGCTGCCGATATCGGCTTCGCGCGTGCGGTTGCCGATCATGTTGACCAGGCCGGCGTAGGTGGACTGGTAAGTGGCGCTGCCGCCCAACATCATATTCCTGGTTTGCAGGCCCGCCAGCAGCACGCCATTGCGGTTGTCGCCTACCCCGCTGCCGGGATTGATATTGAACTGGTCGGTGTCGCCCGGCGTGCCGGTCAGGGTGACGTTGATGCCGCCGAAGCTGATCTTGGCGCCCGAGGTAAAAGTCACCGGCGTGCCGGCCGGGAACACGGTCGCCACGCCCGCTTCGTCGGTCACGGTCACGTCTACTGCCGGGAAGCCGTTCAGCGTGTTGCTGGCCAGGTCATAGGTCAGGTTGACCGGCGCCGCCAGCGCATTGCCCGGCAACAGGTAAGCGGCATCGACCTGGCCCGGGCTCATCTTGACGTTGCCGGTATTGGAGCTGGGCACCGCCGTGCTGATCGGCGCTGCCAGCGCAATTTTCGCGCCGTCGGCAATCGCCACCTGCAGGCGCGAGGCGGCGGTATAGGTCGGGCGGATCTCGACGTGGTCGCCATCGGACGGCGCGCCGGTGATGTTGAACGACACGCCATCGATCACCTGCGGCACCCCGCCCTGCGGGAACGGGTTGATGATGGTTTGCTGGTTGTCGGAACGGCGCGTGACCACCAGGTCGGTGCCGTTGAAGGTCATGTCGTAGTCGTCGCCGGTCAGTGCGGTGCCGTCGACGATGGTGGCCTGGACATCGAGCGTGCTGATGTCGGCATTGTCGCGGTCGTAACCGACGAAGGCCTGGATATCGTTGAAGAACTTGCCGCCGGGCTGGCCATTCTGGTCCAGGCCCAGCTGGTGCTGGTCGTTGAAGGTGTCGGCCAGGCCGGCGGCGATCAGGCCGAGCTGGTTCTGCGCCTTGTCCAGGCCTTCATTGCGGAATTGCACCAGGCCGCCCAGGCTGCCGCCGATCAGCACCGAATCCGGCAGCACGGCCAGGCGGTTCTGGGTCTGGTAGCCCACCACCACGCGGCTGGGGTCGGTATCCGAGGTGCCGACCGCCAGCGCCTGCGAGGTGCCGCCCAGCACCAGCGGCTGGCCGGTACCGAAGGACACGTTCAGCATGTGGTTGTCGGTCTGCTGCACATTGACCTTGATGATCTTGTTCATCTCGCTGATGATCTGGTCGCGCTGGTCCAGCAGGTCGTTCGGGATGCGCGACGGGTCGATCGACAGGCCGGCAATCTGGTTGTTCAGGTCGGCGACCTTGCGCGCAAACGCATTCAGCTCCGACACATTGGCGGCGATGGCGTTGTTGGTGCCGCTCTGCAAGTCGCTCAGGCGGTCGTTCATCGAATGGAAACGCCCCGTCATCGTCTCGGCGGCCGACAGCATGGCCTGGCGCGAAGCCGACGAGGCCGGCGCCGAGTTGGCATCCTGGATACCTTTGAAGAAGCCCTGCAAGGCCGGCGACAGGCCGACTGTGGCATCCGACAGCATATTGTCGATCTGGCTGATCTGGTTCAGGTAGGTATCGACCGAAGCCTGCTGTGCTTGCACGCCCAGCAACTGCTTGTTAAGGAAGTCGTCATAGATGCGCTTGACCTGCGCCACTTCGGTACCGGTACCGATGAAGCCGACGCCGACGTTGAGCGGCGCCGGGGTGCCCTGCACCACCACCTGGCGGCTGTAGCCCGGGGTGGATGCGTTGGCAATATTGTGGCCGGTGGTGGTCAGCCCGGTCTGGGCGGCCATCAAGCCGGTTTTAGCGATACCAAAGAGTGCAGTCATGATGTCTTAGTTTACGGCGCGGCGCAGCAAAACTTGAAATGGCTCAACTACGCCAATGTCCTTTTGATAATGCTGGCCAGTTTGTTGGCGTAATTCGGGTCGGTGGCGTAGCCGGCGCGCTGCAGGTTGCGCGCAAAGCCGGCGGCATCGGTGCCGGTGGCGGCAGCCAGCGCTTTTTCATAGCGCGGGTTGCTGCTGATCAGGCGCCCATAATCCTTGAAGCTGTCGGCATAGCTGTCGTAGGCGCGGAATTTTTCAACGCGCACTTGCGGCTTGCCATTCACATATTCGGTGGTGGCGGTTTCCACCACGCGGCCCTTCCAGTCCGGTCCGGCCTTGATGCCGAACAAGTTATGGCTGTTGCTGCCGTCGCGACCCTTGATCTCGCGGCGGCCCCAGCCCGATTCCAGCGCGGCCTGGCCCAGCATGAATTTGGCCGGGATGCCGGTGGCGCGGCTGGCTTCTTCCGCGTGGCTGCCCAGTTTTTCCTGGAAGGCGCGCACATGGGCCGGCTTGCTGGAGGCGCTGGCCTCGGCGCCCTTCATGGCCGCGGCGCCGCCGCTGGCTTCGATCGAACGCTGCAGCCGGGCCTGGTCCAGCAAGGCGCGCGCCATCGGGTCGCCTTCGCTGACGTCCTGCTGCTGCAGGGTCTTCGACAGCTGGCGCACCAGCACGTCGGCCAGGCCGATGCCCTTCTTGGCGATGTCCTGGCTGGTTTGCTGGTCCAGCATGGTGGTGAACATCTTGGTCTGCTGGTTGTCGAACATGCCATCTTGCGGGGTGGCGTCGCGCATGCTCTTCATCATCATGTTGACGAACATGGCTTCGAACTGCACGGCAGTCGTCTTCAGCGCTTCCGGCGAACCGGCGCGCGCCGACTGGCGCAGCTCGCCGAAGCCTTTGCTGTCGATGGCCAGGCCGTTGTTCAAGTCGTTGGAGACGGTGCGAGGGATCATGGCGGCGTCCTCAAATGATTTCCAGCTCGGCGCGCAGCGAACCCGCTGACTTCATCGCCTGCAGGATGGCCAGCAAATCTTGCGGCGAGGCGCCGATGGCGTTGAGCGCCTTGACCACATCGGCCAGCGAAGCGCCGCCTTTCAGCATGATGACCTTGCCGGCATCTTTCTTGATGTCCACGTTACCCTGCTGGGAAACGACGGTCTGGCCACCGCTGAGCGCGTTGGGCTGGCTGACCTGGGTATCGGCACTAACCGATACTGACAGGTTGCCGTGCGAGATGGCGCACGTCTCCAGCGTAACTTCCTGGTTCATCACGACCGAACCGGTGCGCGCATTCATGATGACCTTGGCGGCCTGGCGCGCCGGGCGCACGTCCATGCCTTCCAGGTCGCCGATGAAGGCCACCCGCGCGTCGCTCGACGATGGCGCGGTGACGCGGATGGTGCGGCCATCCTGCGCGTACGCCACGCCGGCGCCGTACTTGTCGTTGATGGCGGCCACCACGCGGCTGGCGGTGGCGAAATCGGTGTTGTTCAGTTCGAGGCGGATCTGGTTGCCGTCACCCAGCGTGGTCGGGACCGCGCGTTCGACCGTGGCGCCGCCCGAAATGCGGCCCACCGACAGGTGGTTGACCACCACGGAAGCGCCGCCGCCCGGGGCCTGCGCACCCACGCCGCCGACCAGGATATTGCCTTGCGCCATACCGTAGACCTGGCCGTCGGCGCCTTTCAGCGGCGTCATCAGCAGCGTGCCGCCGCGCAGCGATTTGGCGTTCCCCATCGAGGAGACGGTAACGTCGATCTGCTGGCCCGGCTGGGCAAACGCTGGCAGGCTGGCGGTGACCATCACGGCCGCCACATTCTTCAGCTGCAAGGTAGTGCCCTGCGGCAGCGCCACGCCCATCTGCTGCAGCATGGAGGCCACCGACTGCACGGTGAACGGGGTTTGCGTGGTCTGGTCGCCGGAGCCGTCCAGGCCGACCACCAGGCCATAGCCCATCAACTGGTTCTGGCGCACGCCGGCGATGCTGGCCAGGTCCTTCAGGCGTTCAGCCTGCACGGCTGGCGTCAAGGCCAGTGCGGCGGCGAGGGCGAGGAGTTTGAAAGTCTTCATGGTCAGAATGGCAGCAGGCTGAGGAAGAAGCGCGACAGCATCGACTGCACCTCAGCGCGGTCGAGATTGCTCTTGGTGCGGTATTCGACGCGCGCGTCGGCAATCGCGGTCGAGGTGACCGAGTTGCCGTTGACGATGGAGTCCGGATTCACCATGCCGCTGATGCGGATGTATTCGGTGCCCTTGTTCAGGCCAACCTGTTTTTCGCCGGCGATGATCAGGTTGCCGTTCGGCAGAACTTCCACCACGGTGGCGCCGATGGTGCCGGTGAAGGTATTGCTCATGCTCTGGTTGTCGGCATCGGCGAACTTGTTGTCGGCGCTGGTGGCGACATTGGTGCCCAGCTTGTTCTGGAACACCCCCGGAATGCCGAAGTTGACGCTGCCCGACTTGCTGCCGGAGCTGGCGCCGTTCTTCACCGCGGCGGTGTTTTCCGTGATGACGACGTTGATCACATCGCCCACATGGCGCGCACGGCGGTCTTCGAAGGCCGGACGGTAGCTGTTGGTCTGGTAGATCGCGCCATTGTTCTGCGCCACCGGCGGGTACGGCGGCGGCAGCGGGCGCGCGGAAGTCGGGCCGGCGACGATGGAAGACGGCGCGGCCGCGCAGGCGGACAGCAGCAGCGCGGCGGCGGTAACGGCGATGGCGGAGACGGAGCGCATGGCGGATCCTTACAGCTGCGACAGGCGCTGCAGCATCTGGTCGGAGGTGGTGATCGCCTTCGAATTGATTTCGTAAGCGCGCTGGGTCTGGATCATATTGACCATTTCCTCCACCACGTTGACGTTGGAGGTTTCCACATAGCCCTGCAGGATCACGCCGGTGCCGTTGGTGCCCGGCTGGTTGACGGTGGCCGCGCCGGAAGCGCCGGTTTCCACGTACAGGTTCTCACCCTTCGATTCCAGGCCGGTCGGGTTGATGAAGGTCGCCAGCTGGATGTTGCCGATCTGCTGCGGCGCCACCTGGCCCGGCAAGGTGACCGACACGGTGCCGTCGCGGCCCACGGTGATGCTCTGCGCATTGATCGGGATGGTGATGGCCGGCTGCAGCACGAAGCCGCTGGAGGTCACCATCTGGCCGTTGTTATCGCGCTGGAAAGAACCGTCGCGGGTGTAGGCCTGGGTGCCGTCCGGCAGCAGCACGGTGAAGAAGCCGTTGCCGTTGACCATCAGGTCCTTGTCGTTGCCGGTCGATTGCGGGTTGCCCTGGGTGTGGATGCGCTCGATGGCCACCGGACGCACGCCGGTGCCAAGCTGCATGCCCGATGGCAGCTGGGTCTGCTGCGACGAGGCCGCGCCCGGCTGCCGGATATTCTGGTACAGCAAGTCTTCGAAGACGGCGCGCGACTTCTTGAAGCCGTTGGTTTGCACGTTCGCCAGGTTGTTGGACGTGACGTCCATCTGGGTCTGCTGCGCTTCCATGCCAGTCTTGGCAATCCACAGTGATCGAATCATTTGCCTGCTCCAAATACGGTTTTCCTATGCAGGCATTATCCGTTGGGGCGGGTCAACTCAAAGCGTCGATCTGGCTGGTTTTCGCGGCCTTATTCGCCGCTTGCCACGCTGACAACGGTTGCGGGCGCCCTACCCCGTAACCCTGGGCGTAATCGATGCCCATGCTGCGCAGGCAGGCCAGAATTGCATCGTCCTCGACGAACTCGGCGATGGTTTGCTTGCCCATCACGTGGGCGATCTGGTTGATCGATTCGACCATGGCGCGTTCGGTCGGGCTGTGCAGGATGCCCTTGATGAAGCTGCCGTCGATCTTCACGTAATCGACCGGCAAGTGTTTGAGGTAGGCAAATGAGGACATGCCGGCGCCGAAATCGTCGAGCGCGAAACGGCAGCCCTGGGCTTGCAAGTCCTGGATCAGGCTGGCGGCGTGGGCCAGGTTGGCCACGGCGGCGGTTTCGGTGATTTCAAAGCAAACGTCTTCCAGCGCGATGCCGCTGGCGCGCTGCTGCTCGAGCACGTATTCCAGCAAGCCTTCGTCGCATACCGAGGCGCCGGACAGGTTGATGGCCCAGCTGGTGCCGCGCGGCTGCTGCGCCAGGGCGGCGAAGGCATGGTGGATCACCCAGCGGTCGAGCAGCGGCATCAGGTCGTAGCGCTCGGCGGCGGGGATGAAGGCCATCGGCGGCACCAGGCCGCCCTGCTCGTCGATCATGCGCACCAGAACTTCGGCGTGGGCCTGGCCGCCCGGCTTGAGCGGGGCGATGGTTTGCAGGTGCAGGCAGAAGCGGTCGTTTTCCAGCGCGGCGCGGATGCGGGAGACGGCTTCCATCTCGTTCTGGCGCACCGACAGTTCGGCGTCGTCGTCGCTGTACAGGTGGATGCGGTTGCGGCCCTTTTCCTTGGCCATATAGCAGGCGGCGTCGGCCGACTTCATGACTTCCTTCAGGTTGCCCTGGCGCCCGGCCAGCAGCACCACGCCGATGCTGACGCCGACGCGGTAGCTGCGCACGCCCCACACGAAGCGCAGGTCGACCACCGCCTGCCGCACCTTTTCGGCCACGCGCAGCACATCGGCGTGGGTGCAGTAGGTCAGCACGACGCCAAACTCGTCGCCACCGAGGCGGCCGACAATATCGCGCTCGCGCAAGGTGGCCTGCAGCAGCTGGCTGACGTGGCGGATCAATTCATCGCCCGCGGCGTGGCCGCTGGTGTCGTTGATCACCTTGAAGCGGTCGAGGTCGAGATACAGCACGGCGTGCTCGCCGTCCCGCCCGTCCTGCATGCCAGCCAGCAGTTCGCACAGGCGGCGTTCGAACTCGCGCCGGTTCAGGATGTCGGTCAGCTCGTCGTGCGTGGCCTGGTAGGACAGCTGGGCCGCGTGGCGCCGCGCTTCGCTGGCGTCGTGCAGCACGATGACCTGGCCGATCGGCTGGCCGTCCGGCGCGTGGATCAGCGCCAGCGAGCGCTCGACCGGCAGCTGGCGGCCGTCGGCGGCCAGCAGCTGCAGGTTGCCGGCCGCGCCTTCCAGCCGGCACACCTCGGCCAGCGGGCGGCCCAGCATGGCCGCAGCCGGCAAGCCCAGCATCTGTTCGGCGTTGCGGTTGCAGTAGCTGATGTTGTGCTGCTGGTCGGTGGTGATGACGGCGTCGGCAATCGAGCCCAGCGTCACCTGCACCAGTTCTTTCTCGGCAAAGGCTTCCGCCTCGCTTTGCTGCAGCTGCGCCATCAGACGCGCACGGCGCACGAAGGAGCGGCGCAGGTAGCGGTGGCCGCTCACCGCCAGCACGGCGGCCGCCAGCACCAGCAGCGCCAGCAAGGCATTGGTGACCTGGCGCGCCGCTTCGTTGATGGCGGAGTGGAAGCCCAGCGCCAGCGGCGACAGGCGGCGGTCGATTTCCTGCAGCTCGAGCAGGAACACGTCCTGCGACGGGCGCTGTGCAATCGGCGTGCTGTGCAGGCGCTCGCCCAGGTCGCGCAGGCGCAGCAGGTGTTCGTCGCTGTGCTTCCAGTAAGCAATGGCACGCGCCATCAGCGGCAGGCCGTTGAAATTGCGGTACAGCCAATACATGCCGCGGATGTCTTCGTCGGCGTTGCGGCCGCCGAGGAAGCCGGCGCGCACCACGTCCCACTCGGGCTGCGCCTTGTCCATCTCGCGCCGGGCGCTGAGATCGGCCAGCGGCACGGCCAGTTCGGTGCGGAATTGGTGGAAGTCCTGCTCGTCAGCGGTGACCAGGTAGCGCTGCAGCGTGGCGATGGCGGCCTTCTGGCCCTTGGACCAGTGGCTTTCGCCCGCCACATAGGCGCGCAGCGTGGACATGATGGACACGCTGAGCACAGCCACCAGCGTCAGCGCGGCGACCGCCAGCGCAAACGGCAATACCACGGCGGCATATCGTTCCTGGGACGAACGCATGGGCTTGGCCAGTAGGGTAGAAAGTTCCCATGATGCGCATTCCCTGCCGTGTGCGCAATGTACGAAAGTCTATGCTGTTACCAGAAAGCAACGAAATTGCAGGTGCCTTAATTCAAGGCCAGGATTTGTGTAGCCTTGGCGGCATTGTTTTCGGCGTTCTTCAGCAGACTCATCTGCGTTTCGAAAGAACGTGCCAATGTGATCATATTGACCATGGCATCAATGGCGTTGACGTTGCTGCCTTCCAGCGTGCCGTCCACCAGGCGCACCGCCTGGTCGGCATCGGCCGGCTGGCCGCTTTGCTGGCGGAACAGGCCGTCGTCGCCGCGCACCAGGCCCTTGGTGTCGGGATTGACCAGCTTGATGCGGCCCAGCACATTCGATGGGCCGGGCTGGGTCTGGGTGGTGTCGATGGCCGACACGGTACCGTCGGCGGCAATCGCCACCTGGGCATCGGGCGGGATCGCGATGGGACCGTTCTCGCCCACCAGGGTCAGGCCGGCGGCGGTTTGCAGCATGCCGTTTTCGCTGACCTTCAGGCTGCCGTTGCGGGTGTAGGCTTCCGAACCGTCGGCGGACTGCACGGCGATGAAGCCATCGCCGCGCAGGGCCACGTCGAGCGCGCGGCCGGTGGTCTGCATCGCGCCCTGCCGGAAGTCCGAACCGACCGTGTTGTCGACCACAAAGGTGCGGGTCGGCAAGCCGCCGTCGCCCACCACCGGCACCGCCCGGAACGAATCGAGCTGGGCGCGGAAGCCGGTGGTGGTGGCGTTGGCCAGGTTGTTCGACGTCGTCGCCTGCTGGTCCAGCAGGTGACGGGCGCCGGTGGCGGCGGTGTAGATCAGACGGTCCATGGCTTACTCGCTTACGGCGTTTAACGCAGGTTGACCAGGGTTTGCAGCACCGAGTCCTGGGTCTTGATGGTCTGCGCATTGGCCTGGTAGACGCGCTGCGCAGTGATCATGTCGACCAGTTCTTCGGTCAGGTCCACGTTGGAGGTCTCCACCGAGGACGAACGCAGCTGGCCCCACTGGCCGGTGTTCGGCGTGCCGATCTGCGGCTGGCCGGAGGCATCGCTCTCGGTCCAGGCATTGTTGCCGAGCGGGATCAGGCCATCGGGATTGGCGAAGTTCGCCAGCACGAACTGGCCTAGCGCACGCGATTTGCCGTTGCTGTACTGGCCGGTGATCACACCGTCGGGACCGGTGCTGAAGCGCTGCAGCTGGCCGGACGAGTAGCCGTCCTGGGTCGAGAATTTCTCGGCCGTCGCGCCTTCAAACTGGGTGGTGCCGACGAAGTCGGTGCTGACCACCAGCGGCATGACCGAACCCTTGTCCGGGAACAGCGGCAGGCTGATCGAGAATGGCAGGGTCTGCGGGACCGGCAGCGCCGCCATGGCGGCGGTGTCCAGCTGGCCTTCGCGGCTGAAGATCAGGCTGCCGGTCTTGACGGCAGGCACCTGGACCGAAGCGGCAATCGCGGCCAGTATCTTGTCCGGGTTGGTGCCGGCGATGGCGCCCACATCGGTGGTGCCGGTATAGGTGGCGTCGATCGCAGCGATCTGGGCCGCGGTGGCGTTGGCGGCGGCGGCGGCGCCGGAAATGATCGGGCCGACGGCAGCCGAATAGGCCAGGTTGGCGGCGGCAATATCGCCACCGGTGGCCACCGCGTCCAGGTACACCTGGCGCGCCGCCGCTTCCACCGCAGCGGAAGCCGGATCGGTGAACAGGAAGGCCGAGGCTGCCTGGGCAGTCTGTTCAACGCCATCGATGGCGGTATAGACGTCCCAGTTGTTGGCGGCCGTCTTCACGTAGAACATCGACATCACGTGGGCGTTGCCCAGGCTGTCGTAGACGTCCAGCACGGACTGCTTGTTGTAGGTCAGCGGGTCGTTCACATCGAACGGCACCTTGGTTGGCGGCACCGCGTTGGAGCTCAGGTTGAGCTGGAAATTGGCCTTGGTGGTCGCCACCGGCACCAGGTCGGAGTAGTCGATGGTGATTGGCTTCGGCGCGCCGGCCAGGATCACGCCATCGTTGTTGGCCAGGTAGCCGGTGATGGCCGCGCCCTGGGCGTTGATGATGGTGCCGTTCTTATCCAGCTGGAACTGGCCATTGCGGCTGTACTGCACCGAGCCGCCCGGGGTCACGGTGCGGAAGAAGCCGCCGCCATTGATCGACACGTCCAGCGGGTTGTTGCTGGTTTCGATATTACCTTGGGTGAACTGCTGCGCAATCCGCGAGATCGATACGCCGATACCCGGATTATTGCCGGCCAGGCCGTTCAGGGAGTTCGCGTACAGGTCGGCAAATTGCGCCGACGACCCCTTGAAACCAACGGTACTGGCGTTGGCGATGTTGTTACCAATCACGTCCAGCGATTTGGAGGCGGCGTTCAGGCCGCTGAGACCTTGTTGAAACATGGTATTCCCCTATTCAGATTGCGCTTACAGTACTTGCTTGATCGCGTCCATGGTCACCTGACCAACGGACGGGATATTCAGTTTGACGCCGCCGGCACCGGTCGAAATGCTGGCGACCGTGCCCAGTTCGAGCGTCTTGGCGTCTTTCAATTCCTTGCCGCCGGACCTGGCGGTGATATTCAAGGTGTATTGGTTGTTGGCGGCGGTGGTGCCGTCGGGCAGCTTGCCATCCCAGGTCAGCGGCAGCACGCCGGGCTCGACGTTGTCCAGCGTGACGGTCTGCACCACTTTGCCGCCCGAGGCGACGATGTCGACCTGGACTTTGTCGGCGTACGAGCCCAGCTCAACACCAAACAGCGATTTGCCGTCGGACAGCTGCAGCTTGTTGCCGTCCACCAGGACGCCGCGGTTGATCAGGTTGGTGGCCGCCAGGTTCTGCGTGCTCTGGTAGTCGGTCTTCAGCGAAGCCAGCGTCTCATTCATCTTGTTGATGCCGGTCACGGTGTTCAGCTGCGCCAGCTGGCTGGTGACCTGGGCGTTATCCAGGGGATTCAGCGGATCCTGGTTTTTCAGCTGCGTGATCAGCAGCGTCATGAATTTGTCCTGCTCGGCCTCCACGCCCGTCTGGGTCTTGGCCTTCGGATTCATGGTATTCAGCAGGGCTGCCGGTACGCCGGCGGAGGTATCGGTTGCGGTGACGGCCATGATTACTGTCCAATCGTTAAGGTTTTCAGCAGCATGGTCTTGGCTGCGTTCATGGTTTCCACATTGGTCTGGTAGGAGCGCGAGGCCGACAGCATATTGACCATCTCATCGACCACGTTCACGTTCGGCATCGTCACATAGCCCTTGTCGTCGGCCAGCGGGTGCTTGGGGTCGTAGACCTGCTTCATCGGCGACGGGTCTTCCACCACCTGGCGCACCTTGACGCTGGTGGCGGCGCCGTTGGCGCTTGGCGTGGCTTCGAACACCACCTGCTTGGCGCGGTAGGCTTCGCCGCTGGCCGAGGTCGCGCTGTCGGCGTTGGCCAAGTTGGAGGCCACCACGTTCAGGCGCTGGGCCTGGGCGCTCATGGCCGAACCGGATACATTGAAAATACTGAACAAGGACATTACTGGCCTCCCTGGATCGCGGCCAGCAGGCCTTTGATCTGCGAATTGATAAAGGTCACGCCCGCTTCATAGCGCAGGGCGTTGTCGGCAAAGTTATTGCGCTCGACGTCCATGTCGACCGTGTTGCCATCCACCGCGCCCTGGGCCGGCGTACGGTACAGCAGCGGCGTGCCGTCGGGCAGCGTGCTGCCGTCTTGCTGGGGGCGCGGGAAATGCTTGCTGGCGGTGGTATTCAGCGGCGGCGGGTTCTTGGCGCGGTCCAGCGCCGCCTGCAGGTTGGCGGAAAAGTCGATGTCGCGCGCCTTGTAGTTCGGCGTATCGGCATTGGCAATATTCGACGCCAGCACGGCCTGGCGCTTCTCGCGCAGGCTGAGGGCGGTTTCGTTGAACAGCAGGTGGTTGTCGAGTTTGCCTAACATGGCGCTTCTCCGCTTGATGACAGGTTCGATGATACGGAGCAATGCCCTTGCTTGATCGGAAGAGAAAGACGGGGTTTTTGCCCCTATTCATGGCTTGCCCGCCTCGCGCGAAGGCTAAGATGTGCTGCATGAAACGCAAACTCATTACCGTCGCCCTGCTCGCAGCCACTATTGCCGTCACCGCCGTGGCCATCGCCGCGCCGGCGCCGGCCGCCCCGGCCCGCATGGATCACGCCGCGCTGCGCCAAGTCGCCGAGCAATTCCTGACCGTGCAGACGGCCGGCCTGCCCGGCAAGGTCACGGTCAGCGTGGGCGCCGTCGATCCGCGCCTGAACCTGGCGCCCTGCCCGGCGCCGGAAGCTTTCCTGATGCCGGGTGCACGCGCCTGGGGCAAGACCACGGTGGGCGTGCGCTGTGCGGCGCCTTCGCCGTGGACGGTATATATTCAATCCCAGGTATCCGTGCTTGGCAGCTATGTCGCCGCCGCCGTGCCGCTGGTACAGGGCCAGTCCATCGAGGAAAGCCAGCTGGCCATCATGCAGGGCGAACTGACCGCCCTGCCGCCGGGCATTGCCACCGACAAGGCGCAGCTGATTGGACGCACCAGCAATCTTTCCATTTCGGCAGGTACGCCGCTGCGGCTGGACCTGGTGAAAGCCAAACCGGTGATCCTGCAGGGCCAGCTGGTCAAGTTGGTGTCGAAAGGCAACGGTTTCTCGGTCTCGGCCGAGGGTAAGGCAGCCGGTTCGGCGGCCGAGGGCCAGGTGGTGGCTGTGCGCACTGGCAACGGCCAGCAAATCAGCGGAATTGCCCGCACTGGTGGCTTGGTTGAAGTGACATTTTGACAAAAAGTAATAAGGAATTGCCGACAGCCAGCTAAAGTTTGGCGGCAGGCTGCCGTTATAGACTCGTATGCCGGGGTAAAGGCCTCCAACCAGACGAGGATAAAGCTGTGAAGATCAACGATACATTGAAGAACACGCCGGGCTTGCCAAGTTCGCCCGCGACGACCGGGAACGCGCGCGGCGCGGACAAGGCCGCCGCAACGAACACTGCCGCACCGCAGGCAAGTACCGACAATGTGCGCCTGTCCGCGCAAGGACAGGCATTGGCGGCCAGTGGCGCTGCCGGTAGCAATGCCGTATTCGATACCAAGAAAGTCGAACGTATCAAGATGGCGATTGCTGACGGCCAGTTCCAGGTCAATTCGGAAAAAGTGGCAGACGGTTTGCTGGAAACAGTCCGCGACCTGCTGCACTCGCGTAAGCAACGCTAAGGATTCAAATAATGGCAACTGTCTCGCCGAAACACAGCCTGCAGGCTGAGTTGGACAAGATCACGGAATTGCTGGTAGTCCTGAAACAGGAGCAGCAGGATCTGGTCGCGGCGGACATTGAGCACCTGACCTCGCTCACGCCGCAAAAGTCGGCGTTGGTCAATGAAATGGCCTCGCTGGCCACCGCACGCCACCAGGCGCTGGCTGAGGCCGGCTTCCCTGCGATGGAAGCGGGCATGGAGTCGTGGCTGGAAGTCCAGCACGATGATGCTGCCAATATGCTGTGGCAAAGGCTGCTGGACCAGACCCGGGCGGCCAAGGAATTGAATCGCCTGAATGGCGTGCTGATCAATAAGCACCTGGGGCAGACCCAGGGCGCGCTGCAAGCGCTGCGGCCGCAGCAGACCACGGTTTATGGGCCAAGTGGGATGACTTCCGGCGGGACGACCCGCCGCGGGTTTATCGCTGGCTGAATTTTCGCTTTTAATTTAGAACCGAGGGGTTGGAATCTCCGTCCCCGGATCAGGAATCCCCGACAAGATCGTCACCGCCACCCGCCGGTTGCGCGCGCGCGATTCCGGATCGGTATTGGGTGCGACCGGCTGGTTATCAGCATGCCCGACCGCCGTCATGCGCGACGGCGCGATCCCCGATTCAATAAACAGGCGCACCACACTGCCTGCCCGCACCGCCGACAATTCCCAGTTCGACGGATAAAGCGTATTCCGGATCGGGACATTATCGGTATGCCCCTCTACCTGCACCGCATGCGGGTCATCCCTGAGCAAGGTCGCCACCGCCGTCAGCGCCTCGCGCGATTCGTCGGTCAGGCGCGCGTCGCCCGGATTGAACAGCACGGAAGCGTTGATCTCCACGCTGACCCCGCGCAAATTCTGCGTCACCCGCACCTTCCCTTCTTTCACCAAAGGCGCCAGGGTGCTGGACAAATCCTTGGCCAGCCGCTGCATCTGCTCCTTCTCGCGCTTGATCTGCTCATTGCGCTTGCGCTGGGCCGGATTCGGAATGGGCAGGCTCTGCACCTCGGTGGTAGTGGGCGGCGCCGCGCCGGCACCGCCAAAGGCATCGCCCAGCGCGTCCGAAAACACCTTGTACTTGCCCAGGTTGACCGAGGAAATCGCATACATCACGACAAAGAAGGCAAACAGCAGCGTGATGAAGTCGGCGTAGGAGATCAGCCAACGCTCGTGGTTTTCCGGATCGTCATCGAACTTGCGGCGCGCGCGGCGGTATTGCATATCACGGCTCCCGCATCAGGGTCGCAATGCGTTCATCCACCACGCGGGTAAAGTCGCCGGTGGCGATATCGTAGAACACGGCCGCCGTCAGCTCCTGCAGGTAAACCTGGCGTGTGACGATGGTCTTGAGCTTGTTGGCAATCGGGTAGAAGAACAGGTTGGCCAGGCCGACGCCGTAGATGGTCGAAACGAAGGCCACCGCAATGCCGGAACCGAGCTTGCTCGGGTCGGTCAGGTTTTCCATCACATGGATCAGGCCCAGCACCGCACCGAGGATGCCGATGGTCGGCGAATAGCCGGCCGCCGATTCCCAGATACGCACCGCCTGCCGCTCAGCCGTTTCAAAGGCTGTGATTTCCATATCCAGGATCTGGCGCATCTTGTCCGGCTGGATGCCGTCCACGATCATGCGCAATCCCTTGGCGACAAATTTGTCCTTGGCACCCAGCATGGGCCGCTCCAGCGCCAGCAGCCCGTCGCGGCGGGCGATGTGGCTCCAGTTGTTGATGTCGCGCGCCAGCTGGGCGCGCGTATCGACCGGCGGTTTGAAAACCCAGCGCAGCATGGACAAGCCACGGCGCAAGGTCGGCGTACGGGTTTGCAGCATGACCGCGCCGAAGGTGCCGATCACCACGATGGCGAAGGCCGCCGGCTGCAGCAGGGAGGTGATCTTGCCCCCTTCCAGCCCCTGGCCGACGATGATGCCGGCCAGCGCCAGCAGTACGCCGGCTACGCTGGACCAGTCCATGCCTGCTCCCGCAGCGAGGCACGCAGGCGCGCCACGGCTTGTGTGTGCAACTGCGAAACCCGCGACTCGGAAACACCCATCACGGCGCCGATCTCTTTCAGGTTCAGCTCTTCCTCGTAGTAAAGGCCCATCAGCATTTTCTCGCGTGGCGGTAGCGCATCAATCGCATCGATCACAGCCTGGCGGAAGTCGGTGTCGAGCAGCGCGCGCAGCGGATCGGCATCTTCATCATGGGCATAGCGGTCGAGGAAGCTGTCGTTGCCGTCTTCCTCGTGAAAATCTTCGTAATACACCAGCTGGTGGCCGCCGCCTTCGGACAGCATTTCCTGGTAGTCGGACAGCGACAGTTTTAGCGATTTCGCCACTTCCGACTCGGTCGGCGGGCGGCCCAGGCGCTGCTGCAGCGTGGCCATCGCGTTTTCGATCTTGCGCATGTCCTGGCGCATCGAGCGCGGCATCCAGTCGGAGCTGCGCAGCTCATCCAGCATGGCGCCACGGATACGCATCACTGCGTACGTTTCGAACTGGGCGCCGTGGGTTTCTTCATAGCGGTTGATCGCATCGAGCAAGCCGATCATGCCTGCTTGTACCAGGTCATCCACTTCCACACTGGGCGGCAATTTTGCCTTCATATGGTGGGCCAGGCGCTTGACCAACGGCATGTGCTCCGTCAGCAAGGAATCCTTATCCACCTTCCCTTTGACCGTGTACATAAAGGTTCTAATTCTTATCAGGCTCTAAAATGGTTGCAGCTCCCCATCGCGAAACGGCCCGCCAGCTGGCGGAAGGCTACTGAAGCCCCGGCCAGCGGGAAGGCGTCCACCACCGCACGACCCAGCCGGGCAGCGCGCTGCAGGTATTCGTCGGCTGGCACCGACCCCATGGAAACGAGGTTGACTGCCAGGTAACGGCTTGCCGCATGCGCCATATTATCGTAAACCACCCTCGCTTCGGCCTCGGAAGCGCCGGTGACCAGGATGCCAAACGGGCGGCGGCCCAGCTCATGGTTGAGCCGCTTGATCATCATATAAGCATTCTTGATGGAAGTGGCACTGTTTGACACTTGCACCACGATCTCGGAACTGGCCATGACCGGTACCGGGAAGGCCTCGCCATCGAACTCGCCATCGACCAGCACGATGCCGCTCTGGCTGGCCAGCACGCCGAAGGCCTTGGCCAGGCGGCGCCCTTCGTCCGGGCCGCGGCGCGCCTCGCCGCGCGTCATCGACACCACATTGAAGCCCTGCGGGGCGGCGTGCAGCACCTGGTTCAGGGCGCTGCGCTGGCGCGCCACGTCGAGCAGGCTGCCGCCGGCATCCAGGCCGAGGCGGGAGGCCACGCCGTGGGCGCTGGCGCAGGCGTCGACCAGCAGCACATCGTTGCCAGCTTGCGACAGCGAGGCGCCCAGGTTAACCAGCATGGCGCCTTTATCGTCCTGCGGGGTGGCCGACAGGAAGGTGATGATGCGTGGCCGGGGGCCGGCCAGCATCCGGCGCAGGCCTTCGGCCTGGTCGAAATCGAAATTAGCCAAGGCGTACCTCGCGCAGCATCGGGTCTTGGGCGGCGCCGGCCATCAGCAGCGGCAGTTCGGCGTCGCCGAATTTTGGGGCGGACTGGCCGCCGAAGGCACGCTCCACCAGGGCGGCCGGATCGGCCAGGTGCAGGTCTTCCGGCACGCGCTGGCCGTTGGAGGCGTAGAACAGGCGCAGCTTGTGGCGGATCACCACGTCCAGCGCGGAGCCGATCGAGGCGGCTTCGTCGAGCTTGGTGATGATGGCGCCGGCCAGGCCGCTGCCCTGGTAGGCGCGCACCACTTCCGACAGGGTTTCCTGGGTCGAGGTAGCGTTCATGCACAGGATGCGCTGCACGTCGGTGCCGACGCCCTGCAGCATGGCGACCTGCTCGGCCACCATCTGGTCGCGCTGGCTGACGCCAACGGTGTCGATCAGGACGGTGTGCTTGTTTTTCAGTTCATTGAGGGCGATGCGCAGGTCGGCCTCGTCTTTCACCGAATGCACCATCACGCCCAGGATCTTGCCGTAGATGCGCAGCTGTTCGTGGGCGCCGATACGGTAGGCGTCGGTGGTGATCAAGGCCAGCTTTTCCGGGCCGTGGCGCATCACGCAGCGCGCGGCCAGCTTGGCGGTGGTGGTGGTCTTGCCGACGCCGGTCGGGCCGACCAGGGCGAACACGCCGCCCTTTTCCAGCAGCGCGTCTTCGTTGTTCATGGCGTTGATATTGCGGGCCAGCGCAGTGCGCGACCATTGCAGCGCTTCGGCGGCGTCGCGGGTGGCCGGCAGCTTGTCGGCCAGGTAGCGCGCCAGGCTGGCGGAGAAGCCGGCGGCCAGCAGTTCGCGCATCACCGCGGTCTTGTGCGGTTCGCGCTGGGCGGTGTTCGAGAAGGACAGTTCGTTAAGCTGGGTTTCCATCATGCCGCGCATGGCGCGCAGTTCGCTCATCATGCTGCTCATTTCGGCGGCGGCATTGGCTTTGGCGCTGGCGACGGCTTCGGCGACCAGGGCGGCGACGCGGTCCATGTCCACTGCCGGTGCGACCGGCGCTGCGGGGGCGGCGGCGCGTGGGGCTGGGCGTGGGGTGGTGGCGCGTACCACCGGCGCTACGGGCTGGGCGACCAGGGCTGGCGTGGCTTCCATCGGCGGGACGAAGGCCGGGGCAACCGTGGTAGGCAGCTCCAGTTGCGGCGCCGGGGCGGACATTGGGGAATCGGCGGAATGCGGGGCCAGGGAGGCGGCATCGTCGCCTGCCAGGGCCAGGATTTCCACCGCGCCGTCGACAGCGCGGTTGGACAGGATCACCGCATCCGGGCCCAGTGCTTCCCGCACTTTGCGCAGCGCTTCACGCGATGTTGGGGCGGTAAATTTTTTGACGTTCATTTCCAGCTACTCCGCAGATTGCTCACATGGTCAAATTATTGACGATGCACGACAGAAACAATCGAAGGAATAGCTGCGGAAATGGCCCCTTATTGTGCGCCTACCAGCGAGGTCACGCGGATGGTCTTCGTCTCCGGAATTTCCGAATGCGACAGCACTTTCAGCTGCGGCAGCGCGCGGCGCAGGAACTTGGACAGCAGCGGACGCAAAGCGCCCGGCACCAGCAGCACCGGCGTCACGCCCAGCGCCTCCTGCTGCGCGGTGGCCGACGCGGCCTGCTGCGCGATAGTGTCGGCCAGGCCTGGTTCGATGCCGGCAGCATCCGCCCCGCCGGTCTGCATCGCCTGCAACAGCAAGCGTTCCAGGCGGTTATCCAGCGTCATCACCGACAGCTCGCCGCCGGCCGGGAACAGCTGCTGCACAATCGCGCGGCCCAGCGCAATACGCACCTGCGCGGTGAGCTCATTCGGATCCTGCGTATGCGGGGTGAATTCCGCCAGGGTTTCAATAATGGTACGCATATCGCGGATATGCACGCCTTCCGCCAGCAGGTTTTGCAGCACCTTCTGCAAGGCCGACAGCGACAGCATCTTCGGCACCAGGTCTTCCACCAGCTTCGGCGATTCCTTGGCCAGGTGGTCGAGCAGCGACTGCACTTCGGCGCGGCCCAGCAGCTCGGAAGCATGGGTGGTGATCAAGTGGTTCAGGTGGGTCGCCACCACGGTGCCCGCATCGACCACGGTATAGCCCATGCCGGTCGCCTGGTCGCGCAGCGAAGCGTCGATCCAGATCGCCGGCAGGCCGAAGGCCGGATCGGTGGTCACCATGCCGGGCAGCGTGCCGCTGGCCATGCCCGGGTTAATCGCCAGGAACTGGCCATTGAAAGCCTCGCCGGTGCCGACTTCCACGCCCTTCAGCGTGATGCGGTAGGCCGAAGGCTTGAGTTCCAGGTTGTCGCGGATATGCACCGGTGGCGACAGGAAGCCCACCTCCTGCGCGAACTTCTTGCGGATACCCTTGATACGCTTCAGCAGCTCGCCGCCCTGGGTCTTGTCGACCAGCGGGATCAGGCGATAACCCACTTCCAGGCCCAGGGTATCGACCGCCAGCACGTCCTGCCAAGTCGCCTCTTCCTGCTCCGGCGCGGCCTGCGCAGCGCCGCCAGGACCGCCTGCGCCGCCGGGGCCCGCCGCCTTTTCCGCGGCCGCCGCCTGCTCTTTTTCCCTGGCCTGCTTCTGCAGCAGGTAGCCGGTACCGCCCAGTGCAGCGGCCAGCAGGATGAACACCAGGTTAGGCATGCCGGGAATCAGGCCCATGCCGCCGATGATGGCGGCGGTGATGTACATGACTTGCGGCTTGGCGAACAGCTGGCTGATCACCTGGGTACCGATGTCGGATTCGGACGCTACGCGCGACACCACGATACCGGCTGCGATCGAGATCACCAGCGAAGGGATCTGCGCCACCAGGCCGTCACCAATTGCCAGCAGCACGTAGTTTTTCAGCGCATCGGCAAAGCCCATATCGTGCTGGATCATGCCCACCAGCAGGCCGCCGACCACGTTGATCACGGTCACCAGGATGCCCGCGATCGCGTCGCCGCGCACGTATTTCGAAGCACCGTCCATGGCGCCGTAGAATTCCGCTTCCTGCGCCACTTCGTTACGGCGGCGGCGTGCTTCCGGCTCGCCGATCAGGCCCGCATTCAGGTCGGCGTCAATCGCCATCTGCTTACCAGGCATTGCGTCCAGAGCGAATCGTGCGCCCACTTCAGCGATACGGCCCGCGCCCTTGGTCACCACCACGAAGTTGATGATGGTCAGGATCACGAACACCACGATACCGACCGTGTAATTACCACCGATCAGGAAGTGGCCGAAGGCCTCGATCACCTTGCCTGCCGCATCCGGGCCGGTGTGGCCTTCGGTCAGCACCACGCGGGTCGACGCCACGTTCAGGGCCAGGCGCAGCATGGTGGAAATCAGCAGCACGGTCGGGAAAGCCATGAAGTCCAGCGGCTTCACCGTGTACAGGCTGGTCAGCAGCACGATGATCGACAGCGCGATATTGAAGCTGAAGAACAGGTCCAGCACGAACGCCGGCAGCGGCAGGATCATCATCGCCAGCAGCATGATGATCAGGATTGGCGCAGCCAAGGCTTGTCCGTTACCGGAAAGGCCTTTCATCCATGGCGGCATATTCAGGGCGTTCATACTGTTCTACTCCGTTATTTCTTGTTCAATGGGTCCATATCGTCCGGTACATCGAGCTTGGTCGGACGGTCTGGGTAACGCAGGCCTGGACGATAGGCCTTGATCTGGAACACATACGCCAGCACTTCCGCCACGGCGGCGTACAGGCGCGGCGAGATTTCGTCGCCGATTTCGGTGTGCTTGTGCAGGGCGCGCGCCAGCGGCGGCGCTTCCAGGATGGCGACGCGGTGTTCTTTCGCCAGCTCGCGGATCTTGGCCGCCACTTCGTCGGTACCTTTGGCCACCACGCGCGGCGCGCCCTGGCCGCCTTCGGTGTACTTCAGCGCCACCGCATAGTGGGTCGGGTTGGTCACCACGACGTCGGCGGTCGGCACTTCCTGCATCATGCGTTTCTTCGCCATTTCGCGCTGCAGCTGGCGGATCTTGCCCTTGATCTGCGGGTTACCGTCGGATTCCTTGGATTCCTGGATCAACTCCTGGCGGGTCATCTTCAGCTTGTTCGCGTAGTGCCACATCTGGTACGGCGCGTCGATGGCGGCGATCAGGCCCAGCGCGCCGACGATCACCATGAAGCTGAAGGCCAGCATGTTCAGCACGTGCACGCTGCCCATATGCAGCGGCTCGGCCATCAGGCCGATCACTTCCTGCTGCTGGCGCGAGATGACCATGTACGCCACCACGCCCACCACGATGGACTTGATGATCGCCTTGATCAATTCCACCAGCGAATTGGTGGAGAACATATTGCCCAAGCCCGTCAGGGGATTGAGCTTCATAAAATTCGGGGTGAAGGCCTTGCTGGAAAACAGCCAGCCGCCGACCAGCAGCGGCGATGCCAGGGCCACCACCATCACGGCCAGGCCGACCGGCAGACAGGCCAGCATGACCTGCACCACGTCCGACAGGATGCGGGTGACCAGGACGTCGGGATTGAAGACTTGCTCGCGCGTCAGCGACAGCCCCGAGGTGAGGCTGCGGCTCAATTCGCGCACCAGGCCGGAACCGGTCATCCACAGGCCGGCACCCGCTGCCATGAGGACGGTAAAGGTCGCGACTTCCCGCGACCTGGGTACGTCCCCTTCTTCACGCGCCTGCTCGAGGCGCCTCTGTGACGCGGGTTCTGTTTTCTCGGCTTCGCTGTCTTCAGCCATTCACCGCTCCTGTTATCGACCGTGCCATTATCGCTGCGGCCGGGCAAAAGCTATCGATGGAAAAGGGAGGGAAATCGGGCTTTACTCGGCTTCCTCGGCCAGCTTGGCGGCCTGCTCGGCCTCCGGAGTGGCCTTGGCGCGGCCCAGCTCCCAAACTTGCTGGTCGATCGCGCCAAAGATCGATTTACCGTCGGCATCCAGCATTTCGATCTTGATGGTGTCGCCGAAGGACATGAAGGATGTTGTCGGTTTGCCATCAGCGATCATTTCCAGGCAGCGCTTTTCGGCGATGCAGGAGTAGCCCTTTTTCGCATCCTTGTTGGACACGGTGCCGGAACCGACGATGGTGCCGGCGCGGGCGTTGCGCGTCTTGACCAGGTGGCTGATCAATTGGGCGAAATTGAACACCATGTCGACGCCGGCGTTCGGCTGGCCGACCAGCTTGCCGTTCCAGGTCGAGCGCAGCGGCAGGTGGACCTTGGCGTCTTTCCACGCCTCGCCCAGTTCGTCCGGGGTCACGGCCACCGGCGAGAAGCTGCTGGCGGGCTTGGACTGGAAGAAGCCGAAGCCCTTCGCCAGCTCTGCGGGGATGAGGTTGCGCAGGGAGACGTCGTTCACCAGCATCAGCAGGCGGATTTGCTGGAAGGCCAGGTCGGGGGTGGCGCCCATCGGCACGTCGTCGGTGATGACGGCGATCTCCGATTCGAAATCGATGCCCCACTCTTCGTGCTTGAGCACGATATCGTCGCAAGGGCCGATGAAGTCATCGCTGCCGCCCTGGTACATCAGTGGGTCTTCCCAGAAGGAGGCGGGCATTTCCGCGTTACGCGCTTTGCGTACCAGCTCCACGTGGTTGACGTAGGCCGAGCCGTCCGCCCACTGGAACGCGCGCGGCAGCGGGGCCATGCAGTTTTTCGGCTCGAAATCGAAGCTGCGGCGGGCTTTGCCCTCGTTCAGCTGGCGGTACAGGTCGTCGAGCTGGGGCGCGATGAAGGCCCAGTCGTCCAGCGCGCGCTGCAGGCTGCGGGCGATGCCGTCAGCGACCACGGCGGTCTTCAGGTCGCGGGAGACGACGATCAGCTGGCCGTCGCGGGTACCGTCTTTGAGGGTGGCGAGTTTCATAGGAATGCTATTGATTCGGTAGAGATAATCAATTTTACCTCTTAGGTGAGAATCATTACCATTTGGCTCATCTGGAAAGGAAATCGATCATGGCAATCGCAGCGAAAAAGATGAGTCAAGTCACCACCCACATGGGGATCGCGTTCGGTTTGATGTACCTGCTGACCGGCTCGGTGGCCTTCGGCGGCCTGGCGGCCGTGCTCGAGCCGGTGATCAATGTGGCGCTGCTGCCCTATCATGAGCGTGGCTGGCACGCCCTGCGAGCGCGCTTCGCCGCACGCCGCCTGGCGCTGCTGGCGGCCGAGAAGGCTTCCCAAACGGTCATGCATGCCGGCGTCGCTTTCGGCATGATGTACGCCGCCACCGGCTCGCTGGCGTTCGGCGGCCTGGCGGCGGTGCTGGAGCCGATCATCAACGTGATCGCCCTGCCCTTCCACGACCGCCTGTTCGAGCGCCACGTGCTGCGCACCGCCACAGTGGCGGCCGCTGCGTGACAATTGGCGCAATTTGAGCGGCATGCGGGCTGCTATTCTCCCGCATATGCGCAATCTACTTCCCCTATTCCTGCTGCTGCCATCCCTGTCGTGGGCAGCCGACAGCAACCTTGAACTACGCGCCATGACACAGGCCGACCAGGCGGGCCGAAAAGCCGGCAACATCAACTGGGATGTGCTTGGCGCCGAGGACACGCAACGGCGCGTACGCGTACGCGCCATGCTGGCCGCTGGCAGCGTGAAAACCGCCGAGGATTTCTACAATGCCGCGTTGATCATGCAGCATGGCAGCGAAGTGCAGGACTACAAACTCGCCTTCTCGCTCGCCAACATCAGCGCCGAAATCGACCCTGAAAGCAAAAGCTTCACACCAGCCTACAAAAGCGGCAAATGGCTGATGGCCGCCGCCTGGGATCGCCACATGATGAATCTCGGCAAACCGCAATGGTACGGCACCCAAATCACCAAACCGCACGGCAAAGCGCTGTGGGAAGTCTACCAACTCGACGAGTCGGCTGTCTCAGACGCAGAGCGGCAAGCCCACGGGGTCATGCCGCGTGAGGAAATGCAGAAAAAAGTCGCAGAGATGAATAAGTCTGCGAAGTAGCTATTCAACAAGCTCCGACGGCGCGCACCCTGCATCGAGCTGGTTAATCCAATCCAGCAATTGCTCGGAGCCCGCATCGGCCAGGCAATCAGCGCCTCTAGTCGAAAGTGGCGCTCCAGTGTGCTTCATTAGCAGCATTACCGTATTCCGGCGCTCACGCTGCGTCGCTTCCCACTGTCCCTCCCGCCGTCCTTCTTCACGCCCTTCTTCACGCCCTTGTTCACGCCCTTGTTCACGCCCTTGTTCACGCCCTTGTTCACGCCCTTCTTCACGCCCTTCTTCGCGTCCACGCATAAGCGTTTGATACTCAAGTAGCTCTTTGTATGTCTTGAAGTCATGTTCAAACATCATATGAATGTCCTCCAAATCGCAAATACCTTCCACGCAGAGATCCGGAAATTGCCTTGTTACACGTGCTTTGACCCAGTCGGTCACCCCACGTGTCAACGCGTCATTATTTTTCCGGCGCAGCCAAGTCTTTAGTGCTGCAATTGAGCGCCGAGGATCAGTCGTCCGATCATCGCCGTAATCCAACTCAATCAAAGCCTTAATCACACTTGACCGAGTGCTTCGATCTACAACGAGATACTTTTGTTCCCCTTGGAGGTTCGCGAGACCAAGAAAATTTTGTCCCGCCAGGGATTCCGGATCCTCAGGATATTTCCACTGGGCTCGTCCACCATAGAGTACGATCGGCAACAAAATTGGGTGGCTCACTGCCTTAACGCCGCCCTGTCGTAACAGATCCTCGCCCAATAAAGATATATAGCTTCGTATGCGTGCTGTCATCAATTTATCCTGTCGCGCCTGAAACTCCAAAACCATATAAACGCATTGCTTCCTGTTCACCTGAACTCGCCAGACCATATCATCATGACGCTGCAGGCCTCCCGGTCCGACATAGCTGCCATTCATATGCGCCAGGCTCGATAGATGCAAGCGCTTTGTCCAGCCTTCGAATACTGCGCAGCGCAACAACTCCAGCACCAACTCTGGGAAGGCGAATAGCTGCTTGAACCCGGAATCCGATGACAATGCCATCCTAGCAGTCTAAAAGTGGAAAGCCTTGGGAGTTTTGGCGCAGCACAAAGAGAGTTCAAATTTCGGCGTGTGTCAGCGAACAGAGGGGGCGGAGCGATTGGGCTACGCTCCACGAGTCAATAGCAACCGGGAGACGCATCATGCTTGCTGACAAGGATGCGATAGGAATGATCGCGGTGAAGGATCTCGCAGCGGCGGCCAGGTTCTATGGCGAGGTGCTTGGCCTGGAGAAACTGGAAAGTCCCGAGGAGGAAGTGCTGATTTATCGCAGCGGCGCGAGCAAGATCAATGTATATCGTTCGGAGTACGCGGGGACCAATAAGGCCACCTGTGTGATGTGGAATGTGGGCAGCGAACTGGAGACGATTGCGGCGCGCCTGAAGGCGAAGGACGTGGTCTTTGAGCACTACGACATGCCGGGCCTGACGCGCGATGGCGATATCCATTCCGGCGGCCAGATGAAGGTGGCGTGGTTCCGGGATGCGGAGGGCAATATCCTCAGCATTGGGAGCGGATAGGAGGCTGGCATGAATGCACTTTTCATTATTGCTGGCGCGCTGCTGGCGGGACCCGCGATCGACAAGGAATTTGCAGGCATGGATGCAAACCATGACGGCAAAGTCTCAGCCGTCGAACATGCGGCAGGCGCGAAGTCGATGTTTGACACCATGGATGGCAACCGCGACGGCAAGGTGACGGCGACGGAGATGTCTGCTGCGCACAAGGCGATCACGGGTCAGGACACGAAGCCAGGCGATATGTCGGCGGCAGACAAGATCAAGGCGGTGGATAACAACGGCGACGGCGTGCTCACAGCACAAGAGCACGCAGCAGGCGCCGCAGCCATGTTCGCAAAAATGGACGCGAACAAGGACGGCATGCTGAGCAAGGAAGAAATGGCCGCGGGTCACGCGGCCATGCTGAAGAAATGAATCAGACGGGAGCCAGCAGCGCCAGCTGTTCAGGCGTGAGGTAGCACCACTCGCCTTCCTGGATGCCAAGGGAGGCCAGTTCCAGCCCGCCGATGGCGGAACGGTGCAGCGCGGCGCAGTGGTTGCCGGCGGCGGCCAGCATGCGCTTGACCTGGTGGTATTTGCCCTGCTCCAGCACGATTTCGAGCTGATGCTCGCCGCGCTTGATGCAGGTGACGGCCGCCAGCGGCGCCGGTTCGTCGTGCAACTGGACGCCCGCCAGCAACTGGGCCACCAGCTCGTCCGTTACAGGTTCAGCGGTGGTGGCCTGGTAGACCTTAGGCACGTGGCGCTTGGGCGAAGACTGGGCGTGGATGAAGGGGCCGTCGTCCGACATCAGCAGCATGCCCGTGGTGTCGTGGTCGAGGCGGCCAACCGGCTGCACGTCGCGCCAAGTGAATTGCTCTGGAAGCAAGGTCAGCACGCCGGGATGGTGGCTGGGCTTGCGCGAGCATTCGTAGTCGGATGGCTTGTACAGGGCGATATAGACGCGCTCGCGCACCACCCATTCCTCGCCGAATACTTCCAGAACCAGGCCTTCGGCCTCGTAAGTCGCTTTGTAGTTGTCCTGCACCTCACCGCCGACGAGGACGTCACCGTCTTCGATCAGGGCGCGGCAGTACTTTCGGGTGCCGAAGCCTTGCGACTGCAGGATTCGGTCCAGGGATAATTTGCTCATGGGGCGGGATTTTACCGGATTTACGCTACCGCAAGCCTTCCTATTGATGCAGATCAAAGGGTGTGCTGATCGAGTTGTTACACTTAAATAGCATTAGGAATCTGCTGAATGGGCTATAGGAATACCTTAGGGAGATCTCAGCAAAATGAAAGACATCATCAACCGTAAGTCCCTGGCGCAAGCCTATGCCGCGTCGTTGGAAACCCGTCTGGCGATGGCGCGCTGGAGCGGCCGGCCGGAAGCGATGCCGCAAGCCGCGTGGCGCCGGCAGCGCCAGGTCGAGCTGGAACAGTGGCTGGTGCATGGCGGCTTTGCCGGCGCCGCTGCCCCGTCAGAAACGAAAACAGCGGCCAATGGCCGCCGTTCTCTTGCCTCCCAAAGAGACAGTGACGAGGAATATAAATTCACTCAACTCCGCATCCGTGATGCGGCTGCGTAGTCTGCCTCAAGAATTGATTGCTTGTCGCCCTCCCCTTGATCTCGAACTACACCGTCAATATAGTCCACCTCGGGGAAATGGCAAGCAAAAATGCCAATGTTGACTGCTGAGCCAAGCCCGGCGACACCTTAACGCAGGCTTGGCTTGGCCGCTTCCGCTGCAGCCTTGATGGCGCCGTGGCCTACGGCCGCGCCAAATTTCTTCAGCACGCGCTCAGGCAGGTTTTCATGCTGGGTGTAGTCGACAATGTCTTCCGCCTTGACCACGTCGCGCGCCACGCTGTCCACGCTGCCCAGGTCGTCGGCCAGCCCCATCTCGATGGCGCGGGCGCCGGTCCAGTACAGGCCGGAGAACATGTCCGGCGTTTCCTTCAGGCGCTTGCCGCGGCCGGTGCGCACCACGTCGATGAATTGCTGGTGGATTTCCTTCAGCATGGTCTGGGCGTGCAGCTTCTGCTTTTCGGACTGCGGGCTGAACGGGTCCATGAAGCCCTTGTTCTCGCCGGCCGTCAGCAGGCGGCGTTCGACGCCCAGCTTTTCCATGGTGCCGGTAAAGCCGAAGCCATCCATCAACACGCCGATCGAGCCGATGATGCTGGCCTTGTTGACATAAATGCGGTCGGCGGCCGAGGCGATGTAATAGCCGCCGGAGGCGCAAATCTCATCCACCACCACGTACAGCGGCTTCTGCGGGTAACCACGGCGCAGGCGGTGGATCTCGTCCACGATCATGCCGGCCTGGACGGCGCTGCCGCCCGGGCTATTGATGTGCAGGACGATGGCCACCGAGCCGGTATCCGCGAACGCCTTGTTCAGCGACGGAATCACGGTGTCGGCGGCGCCGCTGCCTTCGGACTCAATGCTGCCTTCGATCTCGATCAGGGCAGTGTGGCGGCCAAGCGCCTCCGCATCGCCGCCCATCAGGTTGATGCCGAAATAATTGGCCACGGCGAAGAAAATGATCGCCAGCATCGAGACCTTGAAGAAGATGCTCCAGCGGCGGTTGGCGCGCTGCTCTTTCAAGGTGGCGAAGACCAGTTTTTCCAGGACTTCGCGTTCCCACTTGATCGGCGGGTTGTCGGCCGGGGCCGGGGCTGGGGCCGGGCCGGGCGCAGGTGGCGGGGTCGGCTGGCCGGTATTGTCGTTGTTGTCGCTCATGGTCGCGGGCCTACGTAATCGTCAGGCTGCCAGTAAATATTGTTGTCGTGCTCGCTCACTGCGATCGGGCGCAGGCGGCCGCCTCTGCATGGACCGCCGGCACATTGTCCATTCTCCGGCATATAAATAGCGCCGTGTGTGGAACACATAATATATAAGCCGCTGGATTCGAAGAACTCCCCTTCTGCCCAGTCCAGCTCGATTGGTACATGGGCGCAGCGGTTCAGGTAGCCGTACACCTTGCCGCCGTAGCGCACCACGAAGCCCGTCGTGTCTTCGCCACCGGCGCGCAGCGGGAAGCGGATACCTTTGCCGCCATCCAGCAGCGCGTCAGCCGCGCACACCAGGATTTCAGCCGTCATTACGCGTTCTCATTCAGCCATTGGTGCAACTGCGGCACGGTCCGCGCCGAGAACACCGGGTTGCAGGCCGTCAGCTGGTCGACCGGATGGGCGCCATATTCGACGGCGATACCGGAAGATCCCGCATTTTGCGCCATCATCAGGTCGTGCGTGGTGTCGCCGATCATGACCGTGCGCTTCAGGTCCTGGCCCAGTTCGCGGGTCAGTTCCTGCAGCATGGCCGGGTGCGGCTTGGAGAAGGTTTCGTCGGCGCAGCGGGTGGCGTCGAAGGTCGACAGCAGGCCGGCCGCATTCAGGGCGCGGTTCAGGCCGACGCGGCTCTTGCCGGTGGCGACGGCCAGGAAGAAGCCTTGCTGTGATAAATCCTGCAACATTTCAGGAACGCCGTCGAACAGCGTCAGTTCGTGGTCCTTGGCCAGGTAGTGGTAGCGGTAGCGTTCCACCATGCGCGGGTAATACTTCGGATCGATATTCGGCATTGCCACTTGCATGGCTTCGCCCAGGCCCAGCCCAATCACGTGGGCGGCCTGGTCCCGGCTCGGGATCGGCAAGGCCAGGTCCTTGGCGGCGGCCTGGATACATTTCACGATGGTGGCAGTGCTGTCCATCAGCGTGCCATCCCAATCGAAAACGATCAGGTCAAATTGCTTTCTCGGCATTATTTTTTTCTCAATTCAATGGATTACCCAAGCTTACCAAGAATCGCTGGCATTCGGCGGCCAAAGGCGCGTTCAGCGTCATCGGCTTGCCGGTTTCCGGGTGGGTAAACGTAATCTGGTGGGCGTGCAGGAACATGCGCTTGAGGGCGCCACGCGTCTCGGTGGCCTTTTGCAGCGCCTTGTTCAGTGCGAAATCGCCGTATTTGTCATCACCTGCGATGGGGAAGCCCGAAGATTGCAGGTGAACGCGAATCTGGTGGGTGCGGCCGGTTTTCAGTTCGGCTTCCAGCAGGGCGAACCCGTCGAACTTTTTCAGCAGGCTGAAGACGGTATGGGAAGCCTGGCCGTCGGCCTGCACGCGCACGCGGCGCTCGCCGTCCGGCAGCGTGTATTTATGCAATGCCAACTTGACGTGCTGGCGCTTGTTCTTCCAGTCGCCCACGCACAGGGTCAGGTAGCGCTTGTCGGTCAGGCCGTCGCGCATCTGGTCGTGCAAGCTGTTCAGGGCAGAACGTTTCTTTGCGATCAACAAAATACCAGAGGTTTCGCGGTCCAGGCGGTGTACCAGTTCCAGGAACTTGGCATCCGGGCGGGCCGAACGCAGCTGCTCGATCACGCCGAACGACACGCCGGAGCCGCCGTGCACGGCGACGCCGGCCGGCTTGTCGATCACCAGCAGGTGGGCGTCTTCGAACACCACCGGGAATTCGGCAGCAGGAACGCTCGCCTCTTGCTTTTCGGCAATGCGGATCGGCGGAATACGGACCAAGTCGCCGGCATTCAGGCGGTACAGCTGGTCGATACGGCCCTTGTTGACACGCACTTCACCCGAGCGCAGGATGCGGTAGACGTGGCTCTTGGGTACGCCTTTGCAAACACGCAACAGGTAATTATCGATACGCTGACCGGCCTCTTCCTCAGTAATGGTGACGAATTGCGCTTGCGGCAGGACCTGTTGGGCGGAAGCGGAATCGGCTTTTTGCGCCTTATTTTGGCCCGACTTCCCAGAAAATCTCTCTAAGTCCTTCATTTTGAATATATAATCGTTTTGCCGCGGTTTTAACTGCTGCATGTGTAAGAGAATAAACAGACATTTTACACAGGGGCGTATCTACTGGCCTCGCCAAACGCAAATTCAGTGGAAAAAATTGTATACGCACATTCGTGCGCCGATCAGGGTCGCAACCACTGTTGTCATCGGGTTGAGCGCGCGGGTGCTGGATTAGACTGGCTGGATTGTTAGGATAAGTCCGGTGAGCAAGCACTACAGTCGTTGCTCGCTGGTTTGATGAAGTGGATAACGCTTGCCGTTTCGCCAAGGCACCATACAAGATGCCCTGGCCCGACGATGTGCGCACGCCTGCACTCTCCTGCCCCCCGACACGTTTCGGGCCGCTGGATGGTGTTGCACGCTGTGCGCAAACTCGGCAAGACGATCGGCTTCATGCGCCCAATGCGGCGGCAGCGCTTCGCGCAGCTGCGCCGCATGACGAGGCATTTCCCCCTACAGCCTCCTTAATTCACGCGTATATCCTTGTACTTCGCCGCCTCTGTGGAGGCGGCTTTGACATGGCCCAAGGGTCGCGGAGTTAATAAAAATGAAACGCATGTTGTTTAATGCTACGCAGCAGGAAGAGCTGCGCGTAGCAATTGTCGACGGTCAAAAATTGATCGACATCGACATCGAGACCGCCGGACGAGAGCAGCGCAAGTCCAATATCTACAAAGGCGTCATCACTCGAATCGAACCCTCCCTCGAAGCTTGCTTCGTCAGCTACGGCGAAGACCGCCACGGCTTCCTCCCCTTTAAAGAAGTTGCCCGCTCTTATTTCCGCGAAGGCGTCGACGTCCGCAATGCATCCGTCAAGGAAGCGCTGCGCGAAGGCCAGGAAATCATGGTGCAGGTGGAGAAGGAAGAACGCGGTAATAAAGGCGCGGCACTGACCTCCTTTATTTCGCTGGCCGGCCGCTACCTGGTGCTGATGCCGAACAACCCACGTGGCGGCGGTGTTTCGCGCCGTGTGGAAGGCGAAGAGCGCCAGGAACTGCGCGAAACCATGGACAAGCTGGACCTGCCGCAAGGCATGTCGGTGATTGCCCGTACCGCCGGCATCGGCCGTACCGTGGAAGAGCTGCAGTGGGACTTGAACTACCTGATGCAGCTGTGGCGCGCAATCGAAGGCGCCTCCAAGGCAGCCTCCGGCGCGTTCCTGATCTACCAGGAATCGTCGCTGGTGATCCGCGCGATCCGCGACTACTTCCAGCCTGATATCGGCGAGATCCTGATCGACACCGACGAGATCTACGAACAGGCGCACCAGTTCATGTCGCACGTGATGCCGGACATGGTGCACCGCGTGAAACGCTACAGCGACGACGTGCCGCTGTTCTCGCGCTTCCAGATCGAACACCAGATCGAAACCGCTTACTCGCGCACCGTGCCGCTGCCATCCGGCGGCGCCATCGTGATCGACCACACCGAAGCCCTGGTGTCGATCGACGTCAACTCGGCCCGCGCGACCCGCGGTTCGGACATCGAAACCACCGCCTTCCACACCAACTGCGAAGCCGCCGACGAAGTGGCCCGCCAGCTGCGCCTGCGCGACCTGGGCGGCCTGATCGTGATCGACTTCATCGACATGGAAGTGTCGAAGAACCAGCGTGAAGTGGAACAGCGCCTGAAAGACGCCCTGCACCACGACCGCGCGCGCGTCCAGATGGGCAAGATTTCCCGCTTCGGCCTGATGGAACTGTCGCGCCAGCGCCTGCGCCCTTCCCTGTCGGAAGGCTCGCACGTGACTTGCCCGCGCTGCTCGGGCACCGGCCACATCCGCGATACCGAATCGTCCGCCCTGCAGGTGCTGCGCATCATCCAGGAAGAGGCGATGAAGGAAAATTCCGCCGCCATCCACGTGCAGGTGCCAGTCGACGTGGCTGCCTTCCTGCTGAACGAGAAGCGCGGCGAAGTGCTGAAGATCGAGACCCGTCACCGCATCACCGTGATCCTGATCCCGAACAAGCATCTGGAAACCCCGCACTACAAGCTGGAACGCATCAAGCACGACGATCCACGCCTGGAAGACCACGCTGCGTCCTACACCATGGCGGAAGCTGCCGAGACCGACATGTCCTTCAGCAAGCGCCAGAAGGAAGAGTCGAAGCCGCGCCAGGAAGCTGTCGTCAAGACCATTACTCCAGAACAACCTGCACCGCTGGTCGAGCACAAGCCGGAAGCTGTTAAGGCCGCTGCGCCACGCGCTGCCGCCGCGCCAGCCGCAAAAGCTGAAAAAGGCTTCTTCGCCAAGCTGGTTTCCTTCTTCACCGGTGGTGACAAGGAAGAGCCAGTGCAGCCGAAAGCGCCGGTCATCGTTACCAAGGCTCCTGCCAACGCCGAACGCGGCGAGCGCAAGGACCGTGGCCAGCGTGGCCGTAACCGTGGCGGCAAAGGCGGCCGTGGCGAGCGTGAAGACCGCGAGCCAGGTTCCCGTCCAGGAGCCGAGGAGGCCAAACCGGCAGCGGAAGCCCGCAAGCCGCGCGAACCTCGCCCGCCGCGTGAACCACGCGAGCCACGTGAGCAGCGTGAAGGCGCTGAAGCACAGGCGCCGCGCGCCGAGCGCGAGCCACGCGCTGAACGCGAGCCGCGTGAACCACGCCAGCCGCGCCAGCCACGCGAACCACGCGCCGAGAAAGCAGTTCCAGCGGAAGCCAAGGCGGAAGAATTGGCACTGGCAGCAGCAGGCGTCGGCCCAGTGGGCACCGGCACCGGCGCGCCTGAGACTCCAGTCCTGGTGAAAGCCAACGTGGGTCCGGAAGGTGAAGAACACGAAGGCGCGGAAGGTGGCGATGAGCCACGCCGCCGCCGCCGTCGCGGTGGCCGTAACCGTAACCGTCGCGAGCGCGATGGCGCGGAAGGCGTTGAAGGGGCGGAAGGCATGACCGAAGCCACCTTCACCGTGGCTCCGGCTGAAGGCGAAGCGTCGGCTGCTGCGAGTGTTGCCGTGACCGCTGCCGCTGCTCCTGCCGCCAGCGAAGCTGCTGCCGCTGCTGCCGTGGAAGGCGCCGCTGCCGAAGCTGCAGCTGTTGCAGCCGTCGAGGCACCAGCCGCTGCCGAGCCGGTCGTCGCAGCGCCAGTAGTCGAAGCCCCAGTTGCAGCCGAGCCGGTTGCCGCTGCTGCGCCAGCGACTCCAGCGCCAGCCGTCGCGATCGAGCCTACCGTCGCGCTCGAGCCTGCCGCCGCTGAACCAGTCACTGCCGAGCCGGCTGCTGCAGACCTGCCAGTCGCCGCCCCGGCCGCTGAAGCAGCACCAGTCGAAGCTGCCGCTCCGGCATCGCCACAAGGCGTGCTGCCATTCGCTGAGGCTGCTCCAGCCGCTGCCGAACCAGCCACCGCCGAGGAAGTCGCCGCTGAAGTGGTGGAACCTGCCGCCGCAGCGCCGGCCCCAGTTGCCGCGCCGGTTCCAGCCGCCGCGCCAGCCCCGGCACCGGCCCCGGCACCAGTAGCCGCCGCACCAGCGCCGGCCGCGGCCGACGTCGACTCCATGCTGGCGGCCGCCGGCCTGTCGATGGCAGTGACCGACCCAGCCAAAGTCCGTGCCGCACAGGAAGCAGCCAACGCTGCCGCCAGCGCGCAGCCGATCCGTGTGCCACGCGAGCGCAAGCCGCAAGCACCGATCGCCAACGAGCCGCTGGTACAGGTTGAAACCAAGGTGAATGGCTAATCGGCCAGATGCCAACGAAAAAGGGAAGCCAGGTGCTTCCCTTTTTTACGTCCCCTTATCGGAAGCCATCCTGTACTGGCTAAAGCTGGGCTTCATCAGCTTCGGCGGTCCCGCCGGCCAGATCGCCATGATGCACGCCGAACTGGTTGAACGCCGCCGCTGGATTTCCGAACAGCGCTTCCTGCACGCCCTGAATTACTGCATGCTGCTGCCCGGCCCCGAGGCCACCCAGCTGGCGGTGTATATCGGCTGGCTGATGCACCGCACGCTGGGCGGCATCATTGCCGGCGTACTTTTCGTCCTTCCCTCGCTGTTACTGTTGATCGGCCTGTCGTGGGCCTATATGGCGTATGGCAGCCTGCCCGCCGTCGCCGGCATCCTGTACGGCATGAAGCCCGCAGTGGTCGCCATTGTGCTGGCCGCCGCCTGGCGCATCGGCCAGCGCACCTTGCGCAACCGCCTGCTCGGCGCCATCGCCGTCGCCGCTTTCATTGCGATCAGCGTCCTGCATCTGCCCTTCCCCGCCATCGTCGCCAGCGCCGCCCTGCTGGGATGGCTCGGCGGCCGCCTGCGCCCGCAGCAATTCGCCCTTGGCGGCAGCGCCCACGCGAGCGCCCCCACGACGGAGCCGGCGGCCCCGCACGTGCCGGCCCTGATCGACGACGGCACACCCACGCCACCGCATGCCCGCTTCAGCTGGACCGGACTGGCGCGCGCCGCCGC
The DNA here is from genome assembly GCF_038440195.1 of Pseudoduganella sp. OTU4001. Lineage (NCBI taxonomy): Bacteria > Pseudomonadati > Pseudomonadota > Betaproteobacteria > Burkholderiales > Oxalobacteraceae > Pseudoduganella > Pseudoduganella sp. OTU4001. The sequence continues at coordinate 49,773 of NZ_JASATG010000026.1, forward strand.
CGCCGGCATCATGCTGATGGCCGGCGCCTGGCTGCTGCTGGCCTGGATCTTCGGCATCGACAAAATCTTGGCCCAGATGGGCTGGTTCTTCACCAAAGCCGCCATGATGACCTTCGGCGGCGCCTACGCCGTGCTGCCCTACGTCTACCAGGGCGGCGTCGAGCATTTCCAATGGCTGAGCGCCGCCCAGATGGTGGACGGCCTGGCGCTGGGCGAAACCACGCCCGGCCCGTTGATCATGGTGGTGGCCTTCGTCGGCTTCGTCGGCGCCTGGACGCACGAAGCCATCGCCGGCCAGCCTGCGCTGGCCGGCGTGCTGGGGGCGGTGGTGGCAGCCTGGTTCACCTTCGTGCCTTCGTTCATCTTCATCCTGGCCGGCGGCCCGCTGGTCGAATCCACACGCGGCAATATCCGCATGACCGCCCCGCTCACCGCCATCTCCGCCGCCGTGGTGGGCGTGATTGCCAGCCTGGCACTATTTTTCGGCATGCACGTGTTCCACCCGGCCAGCCGCTGGGAGTGGCCGGCCATGGCCATCGCTGCCGCAGCCGCCCTGGCGCTAATGCGGTTCAAGCAAGGCACGATCCGCGTTCTGCTTGCCTGTGCAATTGCTGGCGTCGTGCTATCGTACTGGGTGTAACCGAACACCCAGCATGACCGAAAAAATCATCCTCCTGAATGATGGCCGCAGCCAGACGCCCGCCATCCCCGAAACGCTCGAGGCGCCCAGCGGCAGCCTGCGGGATCAGCTCGCCCGTCCGCTGCACGACCTGCGCATTTCGATCACCGACCGCTGCAACTTCCGCTGCGTCTACTGCATGCCGAAGGAAGTGTTCGACAAGGACTACCAGTACCTGCCGCACAACGCCCTGCTGACGTTTGAAGAAATTACCCGCGTGGCCCGCCTGTTCGTCGAACATGGCGTGGAAAAGATCCGCCTGACCGGTGGCGAGCCGCTGCTGCGCAAGAATATCGAACGCCTGATTGAAATGCTGGCGGGCCTGCGCACGCCGAGCGGCAAGCCGCTCGACCTGACCCTGACCACCAACGGTTCCCTGCTGGCGCGCAAGGCGCAGTCGCTGAAAGACGCCGGCCTGCAACGCGTCACCGTCTCGCTCGACGCGCTGGACGACGCCATCTTCAAACGAATGAACGACGTCGACTTCGCCGTGGCAGACGTGCTGCACGGGATCGACGTGGCGCACAGCGTCGGCCTGGGCCCGGTCAAGGTGAATATGGTGGTCAAGCGCGGCATGAACGAACAGGAGATCCTGCCGCTGGCGCGCCATTTCAAAGGCACGCCGGTCATCCTGCGCTTTATCGAATTCATGGACGTCGGCAGTTCGAACGGCTGGAATATGCGCGACGTGATACCGTCGGCCGAAGTGGTGCGCATGATCGGCGCCGAAATGCCGCTCACCACCGTCGACCCGAACTACAGCGGTGAAACGGCGGAGCGCTGGCGCTACGTCGACGGCGGCGGCGAGATCGGCGTGATCTCCAGCGTGACGCAAGCCTTCTGCAAGGACTGTTCGCGCGCCCGCCTTTCGACCGAGGGTAAGCTGTACACCTGCCTGTTCGCCACGCGCGGCCACGACCTGCGCGCACTGGTGCGCGCAGGGCGCAGCGATGCCGAAATCTCGGCCGCCATCGGCGCGCTGTGGCGCGTGCGCGGCGACCGCTACTCAGAACTGCGCACCATCAATACCGAAGGCCTGGTGCAAGGCGCCGGCCGCAAAGTCGAAATGTCTTATATCGGGGGATAAGCTGGCGATGGAAAACAGCATCAGTGCATTGATCCTGGCGGGCGGCCGCGGCACCCGCATGGGCCGCGTGGATAAAGGCTTGCAGCCCTTCCGCGGCGGCACGCTCGCTTCACATGTACTGCAAAGGCTGGCGCCGCAAGTGGCCAGCGTCACCATCAACGCCAACCGCAACCTGGGCGCCTATAGTGCGCTGGGCGTCAAAGTCCTGCAGGATGAACTGGAAGGCTACGAAGGCCCGCTGGCCGGCGTGCAGACTGGCCTGCGCCACTGCGAGACCGAGTTCCTGCTGACCGCTCCTTGCGATTCGCCCTTCCTGCCAGCCGACCTGGCGCAGCGCCTGTATGAAGCGCTGCACGCGCAGGGCGCCGACCTGGCCGTTGCCGCCACGCTGGAAACCGACGAAACGGGCAGCACGCACACGCAGCTGCATCCGGTGTTCTGCCTGGTGCGCAAGAGCGCCCTGCCCGCTCTGAACGCTTACCTCGAATCCGGCGCGCGCCGCATGGATGGCTGGTACAAGTCGATCAAGGTGGCGGAAGTGCTGTTCAACGATGCAGCTGCCTTCCGCAATATCAATACGCTGGTCGAGCTGCAGAAAGAGGAAGAAGCTGCCGCCAATCCATCGCTGAAGGATGTGGCCAGCTGCCTGTCCGGCTACGATCCGGACGCGCTGCCGGTGCGCAGCGCGCAACGCATAATCCGCGACTTCATCCAGCCGGTGCGCGGCATCGAAAAAGTGGCGCTGCGCAGCGCCCTGGACCGCGTGCTGGCAGCGGACGTGATTTCCCCGATCAATGTGCCGGCGCATGACAATTCCGCAATGGATGGTTTCGCCTTTGCCGGCAGCCAGCTCAAGGCGGACGGCAACACCACGCTCAAAGTCGTCGGCACCATCTACGCAGGGCGCCCTTCGGCGCTCAAGCCGGGCCCTGGCGAATGCGTGCGCATCATGACGGGCGGCGTCATGCCGGAAGGCTGCGACACCGTGCTGCCGCAGGAGCTGGCGGCGGACCTGAGCGATGTCGCCGTGACGATCGCCCCCGGCACCATCCGCACCGGCGACAACCGCCGCTTCAAAGGCGAGGACCTGGCCGCGGGCTGCGCTGCGCTGAAGCGCGGCAAAGTGATGCGCCCGGCCGACCTTGGCCTGGTGGCCTCGCTCGGCCTGGCCGAAGTGCCGGTGCAGCGCCGCCTGCGCGTGGCCTTCTTCTCCACCGGCGACGAACTGCGCTCGATCGGCGAACCGCTGGCCGAAGGCTGCGTCTACGACAGCAACCGCTACACCCTGTTCGGCATGCTGCAGCGCCTGGGTTGCGATATCGTCGACATGGGCATTGTGAAAGACGATGCCGAGTCGCTGGAAGACGCCCTGCGCACGGCCTGCGAATGCGCCGACGCCGTGATCACTTCCGGCGGCGTCTCGGTGGGCGCGGCGGATTACACCAAGCAGGTCATGGCCACGCTGGGTGATGTGCACTTCTGGAAAATCGGCATGCGCCCCGGCCGCCCGATGGCCTTCGGACGCATCCGCTCCAATGGCCACAGCGCCTACCTGTTTGGCCTGCCCGGCAACCCGGTCGCCGTGATGGTGACCTTCTACTTCTTCGCCCGCCACGCGCTGCTGCGCATGATGGGCGCCGACGCAGCGCCGGACCAGCTGCTGCGCGTCCGTTCCGCACAAGCGATCCGCAAAAAACCGGGACGCACCGAATACCAGCGCGGCATCCTGACCACCAGCCTCGACGGCACCCGCGAGGTCCGCATCACCGGCTCGCAGGGTTCAGGCATCCTGCGCTCCATGTCGGAGGCGAACTGCATGGTGGTGCTGCACGACGATCAGGGTAACGTCGCCGAGGGCGATATGGTGGACGTCATCACCTTCGAGGGACTGCTTTAAAGCGCGTCGGCATCCGCCGCGTCGGCGGCATCGGCAGCATCAGCGGCGCCCAGCATCAGCAGGGCCGCTTCAGCAGGCAGCGCTTCGACGGATTTGAGTTTGCGGGCCATCTGGCGGCTGCGCACTTCGGCGGATTCGATGTTGCGGGCGGCGCGTTCGAGGGTGGTCTTGGTGGCGGCGAGGACGTCGCCGAATTTGGCGAACTCGGTCTTCACGGCACCCAGCACTTGCCACACCTCCGACGAACGCTTCTCCAGCGCCAGCGTGCGGAAGCCCATTTGCAGGCTATTCAGCAGCGCGGTCAGCGTGGACGGGCCGGCGATGCTGACCCGGTTCACGCGCTGCAGTTCGTCGGCCAGGCCGGGACGGCGCATCACTTCGGCGTACAGGCCTTCGGTCGGCAGGAACAGGATCGCGAAGTCGGTCGTCATCGGCGGCGACAGGTATTTCTCGGCGATGGTGCGCGCTTCGTTGCGTACCGCGCGTTCCAGCTCGCGGCCGGCGGCGGCCACCGCTTCGGCATCGGCGCGGTCGGCCGCTTCCAGCAGGCGCTCGTACTGTTCTTTCGGGAACTTGGCGTCGATCGGCATCCACACCGGCGCCCCGCCCTCCTTCTGGCCCGGCAGCTTGAGCGCGAATTCGACGCGGGCGTTGGTGCCCACCACGGTTTCGACATTCTTCGCGTACTGGTCGGGTGTGAGGATTTGCTCAAGCAGCATTTCCAGCTGCACTTCGCCCCAGGTACCGCGCGTTTTCACATTGGTCAGCACGCGTTTCAGGTCGCCCACGCCCAGCGCCAGCTGCTGCATCTCGCCCAAGCCCTGGTGTACGCGCTCCAGGCGTTCTGACACCTGGCGGAACGATTCGGTCAGGCGCGTTTCCAGCGTTTCGTGCAGCTTTTCGTCGACTGTCTTGCGCATTTCTTCCAGCCGCGCGCCGTTGTCGGCCTGCAGCTCGCGCATCTTGGTTTCCAGCGCCACGCGCACTTCCAGCAGGCGGCGGGTATTGGACTCGGTCAGCACCTCGATCTGGCGGCGCATGGTTTCCAGCTGCTGCACGGTGGCGGCATGCGATTGCGCCAGCGTGTGCCCCATCTCCTGGCGCTGCGCCTGGGCCGTGGCCTGCAGCTGCATGCGCACCTCGCGTTCCACCCGGTCCAACTGGTCGGCCACATCACTAGCGCGGCTGCGCAGCAGCATCACAATTTGCAGGACGATGATGACGGCGGCCAGCGCCAGCAGGATATACAGCTCCATTAATCATCCTTGTTCCGCATCCAGTCGGCGGTCTGGTAGAAGGATTCCATCAGGCGCAGGCGCAAGTCTTCGGCGATGCCGACATCCTGCATGGCCCACGCCATGCAGCGCAACCACTGGTCGCGCTCACTGGAGCCGACCGCAAACGGCAGGTGGCGCGCGCGCAGGCGCGGGTGGCCAAAGCGCTCGATGAACAGGTCAGGCCCGCCCATCCAGCCGCTGAGGAACCAGAACAGCTTATCGCGCGAGCCATCGGTGCTGGGCGGGTGCATGGCGCGGATGCCGGCAAATTCCGGCTCCAGCTCCATCAGGTCGTAAAAACGGTCAACCATCTCGCGCAGCTTGGTTTCGCCGCCGATGACATCGTAAAGGGTGCGTGCTTCATCATTCATAGAGCAATGATAGCGCATGGACGTATTGATGTGGATCAAGCTTCGTGCTGATTCTGCGCAAATCAGCGCAACAAACCGCCATCATGGCCGGATGATTTCACGCCTGATCCGATCCAAGCTGCGCGCCCGCAGCGCCGAGGAAATCGCCGACCTGCGGCTGGCCGCCCTGAGCTGGGTCGGCATTACCTGTTTTCCGCTGTATTACGTGTTTTTCGCCTGGCTGATGCCGCAGCCTTACGAGAACCTGCCGCTGCGCCTGGCGGGCGCGCTGCTGGCACTGGGTGGCCTGTGGGCGCGCCACCTGCCGCCGCGCCAGCGCGATATCTACACGCTGGTGCTGGTGATGTATGAGCTGCCCTTCTTCTGCACCTTCATGTTCCTGATGAACCGCGCCAATGCGACCTGGTCCCAGGTGATGCTGGTGATGCTGGTGGCGCTGTTCCATTTCGACTTCCGCAAAGCTTTGCGCACGGGTGCCGTGGGCATGGCGGCGGGCGCGCTGCTGGCCCTCGCACTGGGCGGCGCCGACATGCTGGTCGCCACCGAGGTGCTGCAATTACTGCCGGTGCAGCTGTTCCTGGTGGGCTGGATGTGGGTGTTCTCGCAAAGCCGCAAGGCGCTGGAAGAGGAAAAGCTGGAAGGCCTGGGCGAGGGCCTGGGCGCCGTGGCGCATGAAATGCGCACGCCGCTGGCCAGCCTGGACGCCAATGTACGCGGCTTGTCGCGCCTTCAGCAGCGCACCGGCCAGGAAGATCCGGTCATGCGCCAGGCCCTGGGCCGCATGCAGTACGAGGTGCGCCATATGAACCATATGATCGACCTGTTCCTGCTTAGCGCGCAGGCGGTGCGGAAAAAGCTCGATCCGCACGAATCGCTGTCGATGCTCGATACCGTGGAATCGGCGCTGCGCCGCTACCCTTTCACCGGCGAGGTCCAGCGCCAGCTGGTGGCGCTGCAGGTGCGCAGCGATTTCCGTTTCGGTGGGCAGAACGAACTGGCCATCATGCTGCTTCTGAACCTCCTGCGCAACGCGATGCAGGCGGTGCAGCGCGCCGGCAAGGGACGGGTGCGGATCGTGATCGAAGGCGCGCGCCCGGTACCGCGCGTGCTGGTAATCGATACCGGCTGCGGCATCGCGCCGCGCCACCTGTCGATGATTTTCCAGCGCTTCTTCGCTTATCCGGAGCATAATGGCGCGGGAATCGGCCTGGCGCTGTGCCGCCAGGTGATGCAGGCGTGGAATGCGCGGCTGCATTGTGTCTCCCGCGAACACGCATATGCTATCTTTGTGCTCGAATTTCCACCACAAATCTGCCGTTGACCCATGAAACTGCCCGTTTACGCCCACCCAACCATGACCGTCCTGGTGGACGATAGCGATACCTTCCTGCATAGCCTGGTGTTCCAGCTCGATCCCATGCAGGCCAGCGTAAGCTTCCACGACCCGCTGCAGGCGCTGGAATGGTTCAAGGTGAATGCGCGCAGCAGCGAACTGCCTTTGCAGGTGGATTTCGACAACCCGAACCAGTCGGCCGAGCAGCGCAACGTGGCGGTGGACCTGGAGCGCATCTATCGCATTTCCGGCCAGCGCCAGCGGTTTTCCATCCCTTCCGTGCTGGTAGTGGACTACTCAATGCCGCAAATGAATGGCGTGGCGTTCTGCCAGGCGATCCAGCACCTGCCATGCAAGAAGATCCTGTTCACCGGACAGGCCGATGAAAAGATCGCGGTGGATGCCTTCAACCGCGGCCTGATCGACCGCTATATCAAGAAAAGCGCCGACGATGCGCTGGACCGGCTGGAAGAGGAAGTGACGGCGCTGCAGAAAGAGTTCTTCCGCGAGCAGTCGGAAACCCTGATCGACATGCTGGCACTGCACGAATTCAGCTTCCTGCGCTGCCGCGCGCTGGCGCAGGTGGTGCAGCGCCTGTACCAGGAACATGGTTTTGTCGAACACTACGCCTTCCCTTCGCCGAGCGGCGTGCTGTTCTTTAACGCCGACGGCGCGGCCAAGCTGATGGTGGTGGAGACAGAGCGCGGCTACCAGTCCCAGGTCGAAATGGCGCGCGACAGCGGCGCGCCGCATTCGCTGCTGCAGGCGCTGGAAGAAAAGCGTGTACTGCCCTTCTTCCCGCCGGACGGCATGTATTCCGATGAAGTGGGCCAGCACTGGCATCGCCACTGCCAGGAGCCGCAGGTATGCCGCGGCCTGGAAACCTACTACTGGGCCCTGTTCGACGTCGACCCAACCCTGCTCGACATCCAGCCCACGCCCTACGCCGACTTCCTGCGCCAGCACAACCCACCCCTCGCCGCATAGCTGACTCCGTGTCCACCTTGGGGTCAGGCTCTTAGGTCGACACGGGCACATGCATTCTGCGGCTGAGCCCGTGTCCACTAAAGAGCCTGACCCCAAGGTGGACACGGAGTCAGCCATCCGGCTGGCTGGGGGGGCTAGCCCTCGCGCAGGGTTTGCAGCGGCGGGTGGTTCAGGACGTTGCGCAGGCCAAGCCAGCCGCCGAGCACGGCGCACAGCGCGCCCGCCAGCAGGCCTGCCAGCCAGACCCAGATGCTGATGGTCCAGGGGAACTTGAACTGGTAGGTGGCGAGGCCCCAGCCCATCAAACCGGCGCCGGTCGCCGCCAGCAGGCCACCCAGGCCGCCCACCAGCATGAATTCGATCAGCTGCGCTTGCGACAGCTGGCGCCGGGTGGCGCCCAGGGCGCGCAGCAGGCCGGCTTCGCGGCGACGTTCGTCCTGCGAACCCATCAGGGCGGCGTACAGCACCAGCACGCCGGACAGCAGGGTGAAGCCGAACAGGAATTCCACCGCCTGGATTACTTGCTCCAGCACGGACTGCACCTGGCGCACCACGCTGCCAACGTCAATGATGGTGAGGTTGGGGAATTCGCGCGACAAGGCATTCCCTGTGGCGCTGGCGCCCTTGGGCAGGTGGAAGGCGGTGATATGGGTTTGCGGCGTATCCGCCATCACCGCCGGGTTGAGGATGACGAAGAAGTTGACCCGCATCGAGCCCCATTCCAGCTTGCGCAGGCTGGTGATTTTCGCGTCCACCATCGAGCCGGCAATATCAAAGCGGATGCTGTCGCCCAGCTTCAGGCCCAGCGTCTTGGCCAGGCCTTCTTCGACCGAGGCTTCGCCGGCGCTGCCGCCCATCGCCCACTTGCCTGCCATGACCTGGTTCTGCGCCGGCAGCTCCAGCATGGTGGACAGGTTGAATTCGCGTTCGGCCAGGCCGCGTGCGCGTTCCTCCGTATAGGTTTCGCGGGTGATGACCTTGTCGTTTACCGCCACCAGGCGGCCCCGGATCATGGGGTACAGCGGCACGTCCTTCACGCCGGCCGCCGCCAGCCGCGCTGCGATGGCGTCCTTCTGGTCCGGCTGGATGTTGATGATGAAGCGGTTCGGCGCATCCGGCGGCATGGTATTGCGCCAGGTGGTCATCAGGTCGCCGCGCACCACGGTCAGCAGCAGCAGCGCCATCAGGCCAAGCGAGAGCGAGACCACCTGCACCACGGTGGCGCCAGGGCGGCGGCGCAGCGACGTCACGGCGAAGCGCCAGGCTTGCTGCGGGAAGACATTGCGCAGCGGGCGCAGTGCCTGCAGGCCGAGCCAGCCCACCAGCGCAAACAGGCCGAAGCCCGCCAGGAAGCCGCCGCCGGTGAAGGCCGCCAGCTTGACGTCATTCGATTGCCACAGCAGCAGCGCGCCGAAGGCGGCGATACCCAAGCCGTAGGTGGCCAGCGCGGCCGGCTTGGGGGCGGCCTGCTCGCGCCGGATCACGCGGTTGTGCGGGACATTGCGCAGCTGCAGGATGGGCGGCAGGGCGAAACCGGCCAGCAGCAGCATGCCGGTGGCCATGCCTTGCAGCGCCGGCAGCAGCGATGGCGGCGGAATGTCGGCGCCCACCAGGCTGCCCAGCAACTCGATCAGCACATAGTGCGCGCCGAAGCCCGCCAGCACGCCGAGCGCGCTGCCGGCCAGGCCGACCAGCATGAACTCCACCAGGTAGATCACGGTGACCTGGTTCTGGGTCAGGCCCAGGCAGCGCAGCATGGCGCAGGAGTCCAGGTGGCGCTGCATGAAGCGGCGCGCCGCCATGGCCACGGCGACGGCAGCCAGCATGGCCGACAGCAGGCCGACCAGCGACAGGAAGCGGTCGGCGCGGTCCAGCGTGGCGCTCATTTCCGGGCGCCCTTCTTCCAGCGATTCGATGCGCACGCCGCGCACATTGTCTTTTTTGACAAGGGCGCGCAGCCAGTCGCCATATTCCGCCGCCGCTTTAGCGCTGGCGCCGGCGCCGGCCACCAGCAGGCGGTAGCCGACGCGCGAGCCTTCCTGTACCAGGTTGGTGGCCGCCATATCGGACAGCGGCAGGAACACGCGCGGGGCGAAGTTGATGAAGCCGCCGCCGCGGTCCGGTTCGGCGGCGATCAGCTGCGTCACGCGGAACTGCTTGTCGCCCAGCTGCAGCGTGCCGCCCACCGCCACGTCCAGCGTGGTGGCGAGCGATGGATCGATCCAGACCGTGCCTGGTTCCGGCGCGGCTGGCGCCGGGTTGCCGATGCTGTCATTGGCCTGGGCGACATCGGTATTCACCTTGACGCGCCCGCGCAGCGGGTAGTCCGGGCTGACCGCCTTCAGCGATACCAGCACGGAGCGGGCGGCCTCGCCCTGCCCGGCCTGCGCCATGCTGGGGAAGGCCAGCGTCTCGGCCACCCGCAGGCCGCGCCGTACGGCTTCGTCGCGCCAGGCGGCGGGGATCGGATTGTCGTACACCGCCACCATATCGGCGCCCAACAACTGGTGGGCGTCGCGGTTCAGGCCCGCGCGCAGGCGGTCGATAAAGAAGCCGGCGGCCGACAGCGCCGCGACCGCCACGATCAGCGCCACCAGCAGGAAGCGCAACTGTCCGGCGCGCCAGTCGCGCGCCGTCATCCTCAGAGCTTGTCGAAACATTGGTCAGACCACGTTGAATGCAGAGAAATAAGTGTCCACTTCGTCCAGATATTGCTGTTTTTCCTGCGCCGGCAGGAAGGACGCCTCGAAGCTGTTGCGCGCCAGCTGGTGGGCGTGGGCCAGGCCAAGCGGCAGCGCGTCGAACACGGCGACGAAATTGTCGTTCATGTAGCCGCCAAAATAGGCCGGATCGTCGGAATTGACCATCGCCACCAGGCCGGCATCGAGCAGCGCCAGCAGGTTGTGGTCTTTCATCTGGTCGAACACGCGCAGCTTGGTGTTCGACAGCGGGCAAACGGTCAGCGGCATGCGCATGGCGGCCAGGCGGCGCGTCAGGGCCGGATCCTCCAGGCAGCGCACGCCGTGGTCGATACGCTCCACCTTGAGCAGGTCGACCGCGGTTTCGATATAGGCTGGCGGGCCCTCTTCGCCGGCATGGGCCACCAGGTGCAGGCCCAGGTCGCGGCAGCGCGCGAACACGCGGGCAAATTTTTCCGGCGGGTGGCCCACCTCGGAAGAATCGAGGCCGACGCCGATGAATTTGTCGCGGAACGGCAGCGCCGCTTCCAGCGTGGCGATGGCGTCCTCCTCGCTCAGGTGGCGCAGGAAGCACAGGATCAGCTTGGCGCTGATCGGGCCCTCTTCGCAGGCGCGGTGGATACCATTAATTACAGCGGCCATCGGCACCCCGCGCGCGGTATGGGTTTGCGGGTCGAAGAAAATCTCCGCGTGGCGCACGTGGTCGGCCTTGGCGCGCTGCAGGTAGGCCATCGTCATGTCATAAAAGTCCTGCTCCTTGAGCAGCACGCTAGCGCCGGCGTAGTAAATATCGAGGAAGGATTGCAGGTCGGTGAAGGCATACGCCGCGCGCAGCGCCTCCACCGACGGGTAGGCCAGCTGGACGCCGTTGCGCTCCGCCAGCGCGAAAATCAGTTCCGGCTCGAGCGAGCCTTCGATATGGATGTGCAGTTCGGCCTTGGGCATGTTCTGCACGATGGAGCGCATTTGGGTGGTCATTTTTGTTCTCTCTGGCTACGAAGTTGGTTTCGCATCTTACTGCAAATATAGTGTGCTGCAGAGTCGGGCCAGCCGTGCTACTGTGGTGCCAAATCGCGCGGGGGCAAGCACTGGCTTTACTTCTACATCCAATAGAGCAATAATAAATTTCATCAACGTAAGATGCGTTTCGAGCCCGGCAACCATCCCTCCGCCGGCTAATAATGATCCAGCTCCGAGCCTCGGGCAATCCCTGGCACCTCAGGCAGCTGGCAAGAAATGAGCAGGCCTGCAGCCCACGCTAAGACTGCCGACCATGTGACTAGTAGATTTTTCATTAAAGGACATTCACATGACCATTTTTGACAACTACGCAGCACGGTATGAGCGTACCAAAGAAGAGGAAATGTCCCTCTCGGAATATCTCGCGCTTTGCAAGAAGGACCGCCTGACCTATGCCTCGGCGGCCGAACGCATGCTGGCTGCTATCGGCGAACCCACCCTGGTCGACACGCGCAATGACACGCGCCTGTCCCGTATCTTCGCCAACAAGGTCATCAAGATTTATCCCGCCTTCCGCGAGTTCTACGGCATGGAAGACGTCATCGAGCAGGTTGTGGCCTACTTCCGCCACGCGGCGCAAGGGCTGGAGGAGCGCAAGCAGATCCTCTACCTGTTGGGCCCGGTCGGCGGCGGCAAATCTTCGATCGCGGAAAAGCTCAAATCCCTGATGGAACAGGTGCCTTTCTACTGCCTGAAAGGTTCGCCGGTGAATGAATCGCCGCTCGGCCTGTTCAGCGAGGCGGAGGACGGCACCATCCTGGAAGAAGATTACGGCATCCCGCGCCGCTACCTGCGCAATATCCCTTCGCCATGGGCGGTCAAGCGCCTGCACGAATTCAATGGCGACATCAACCAGTTCCGCGTGGTCAAACGCTACCCGTCGGTGCTGAAGCAGGTCGCCATCTCGAAAACCGAACCGGGCGACGAAAACAACCAGGATATTTCCTCCCTGGTCGGCAAAGTCGATATCCGCAAGCTGGAAGACTATGCCCAGGACGATCCGGATGCCTACAGCTATTCCGGCGGCCTGTGCCTGGCCAACCAGGGCTTGATGGAATTCGTCGAAATGTTCAAGGCGCCGATCAAGGTGCTGCACCCGCTGCTGACGGCGACCCAGGAAGGCAATTACAAGGGTACCGAGGGCTTTGGCGCCATCCCGTTCGAGGGCATCATCCTGGCGCACTCGAATGAGTCGGAGTGGAAGAGCTTCAAGAATAACCGCAACAACGAGGCATTCCTCGACCGTATTTATATCGTGAAGGTGCCTTACTGCCTGCGGGTTACCGACGAAATCAAGATTTACGAGAAGTTGCTGCACAATTCCTCGCTCGACAAGGCGCCCTGCGCGCCCGGCACCTTGCGCATGATGTCGCAGTTTGCCATCCTGTCGCGCCTGAAGGAGCCGGAAAACTCCAGTATTTTCAGCAAGATGCTGGTGTACGACGGTGAAAACCTCAAGGATACCGATCCGAAAGCCAAGTCCATCCATGAATATGTGGACTATGCCGGGGTCGACGAGGGCATGAGCGGGCTGTCGACCCGTTTCGCCTTCAAGATCCTGTCGAAAGTGTTCAACTTCGATTCGACCGAGGTGGCGGCCAATCCGGTGCACCTGCTCTATGTGCTCGAGCAACAGGTCGAGCGCGAGCAATTCCCGCCGGAGACCGAGCAGAAGTATTTCTCCTATATAAAAGAGCACCTGGCCCAGCGCTATGTCGAATTCATCGGCAAGGAAATCCAGACGGCCTACCTGGAGAGCTATTCCGAATATGGCCAGAACATCTTCGACCGCTACGTGACCTTTGCCGACTTCTGGATCCAGGACCAGGAATACCGCGACCCGGATACCGGCGAAAGCTTCGACCGCGAGTCGCTGAACAATGAACTGGAGAAGATCGAGAAACCAGCCGGGATTTCGAACCCGAAAGACTTCCGCAACGAGATCGTCAACTTCGGCCTGCGCGCGCGCGCCAATAATGGCGGCAAGAACCCGGCCTGGACCAGTTACGAGAAGTTCCGCACGGTGATCGAGAAGAAAATGTTCTCCAATACCGAAGAACTGCTGCCGGTGATTTCCTTCAACGCCAAGGCCAGCGCCGAGGACGCCAACAAGCACGCCGACTTCGTGGCGCGCATGGTGGAAAAGGGCTACACGGCCAAGCAGGTCCGGCTGCTGTGCGAATGGTATCTGCGCGTGAGGAAGTCGTCCTGATCTAAAAGGTGGATAATCAGGACGCGCCAATCAAGCAGGCAGGAGGCACATGACTTATCTCATCGACCGTCGTTTGCAGGGCAAGAACAAGTCCGCGATCAACCGCGAGCGCTTTTTGCGGCGATACAAGGGCCAGATCAAGGATGCGGTCGGGCGCGCCATCAAGGGGCGCTCGATCACCGACATCGAGAATGGCGAAAAAGTGTCGATTCCCGTCAAGGACGTGAACGAGCCCTCGTTCGGCCACGCCCATGGCGGTGTCTGGGAAGTGGTGAACCCGGGCAACCAGGAATACTTGAAGGGTGACCAGATCAACCGCCCCAAAGGCGGCGGTGGCAGCGGCCGTGGCCGGGCCGGCAATAGCGACCAGACCTCGGAAGATGATTTCATCTTCGAACTGTCGCGCGAAGAATTCATGAACTATTTCTTCGAAGACCTGGAATTGCCGCATATGGTCAAGACCCAGCTGACCGCCACCACCGAGTTCAAACAGCAGCGCGCCGGCTATACCGTTTCCGGCACGCCGTCCAATATCCACGTGCTGCGCTCCTTGCGCGGCGCACTGGGCCGGCGGATTGCCGTCGGCGGCTCCTCGCGCAAACGGCTGATCGAGGCCGAACGCGAGCTGGAGGAATTGCTGGTGGCCGGCGCCCCGCTGGACGACCCACGCGTCATAGAGCTGAAGAAGCTGGTGCATCACCTGCACACGCGCCTGCTGGCGATCCCCTTCATCGACCCGTTCGACCTGCGCTACTCCAACCGCATCAAGGTGCCCAAGCCGATGACACAGGCCGTGATGTTCTGCATCATGGACGTGTCGGGCTCCATGGACGAGCAGCGCAAGGACACCGCCAAGCGCTTCTTCATCCTGCTCTACCTGTTCCTCAAGCGCGTGTACGACAAAATCGAAGTGGTGTTCATCCGCCACCATACGGCCGCGTCGGAAGTGGACGAGAACGAATTCTTCCATTCGCGCGAATCGGGCGGCACCGTGGTGTCCTCCGCCCTGCACCTGCTGAACAAGATCATCGACGAACGCTTTGGCGGCGGCAGCTGGAACGCCTATGTCGCACAGGCGTCCGACGGCGACAACTGGGACAACGATTCCGTGCTGTGCCGGCAGTTGCTGGTCAACACCATCATGCCCAAGGTGCAGTACTACACCTATGTGGAAATCACCGATGGCCCGCCGCAGAACTTGTGGGAGCAGTACTCCCAGGTGCCGGAATATCACGCGCACTTCGCCATGCAAAAGATAGTCACGCCGGCCGATATTTATCCGGTGTTCCGCGAACTGTTCAAGAAGCAGCCAAAATGAACCAGATGACCAAACGCCCGCCTCATCCACGCGCCCTGCCGGAGCAGTCGGAGTGGACGTTCGAACTGATCGAGCAGGCGCACGAAGAAATCCGCCGCGTGGCGCACAACTTCGGCCTGGATACCTATCCGAACCAGCTGGAGATTATTACTGCTGAGCAAATGATGGATGCCTACACCTCGGTCGGCATGCCGGTGTCGTATGCGCACTGGTCGTTCGGCAAGCACTTCCTTGCTACCGAGAAAGGCTACAAGCGCGGCCAGATGGGGCTGGCCTACGAAATCGTGATCAACTCCAATCCCTGCATTGCCTATTTAATGGAGGAGAACAGCCTGACCATGCAGGCGCTGGTGATTGCGCACGCGGCGTACGGCCATAACTCCTTCTTCAAAGGCAATTACCTGTTCCGCACCTGGACCGATGCCGACGCCATCATTGATTACATGCTGTTCGCCAAGAACTACATCACCGAATGCGAACAGCGGCATGGCATTGATGCCGTGGAATTGCTGATCGACTCCTGCCACGCGATCCAGAACTACGGCGTCGACCGCTACAAGCGCCCGGCCAAGCTGTCGCTGGCGCAGGAAGCGCTGAAGCAGAAGGAACGCGAAGCCTACCTGCAATCGCAGATCAATGAACTGTGGCGCACCGTGCCGCGGCGCGAAGAGGAAGCGGTCGACAAGCCGTTGCCGCGCTTCCCGCCCGAACCGGAAGAAAACCTGCTGTACTTTATCGAGAAGTATGCGCCGCTGCTGGAGCCCTGGCAGCGCGAGGTGGTGCGCATCGTGCGCAAGATCAGCCAGTATTTCTACCCGCAGCGCCAGACGCAGGTGATGAATGAAGGCTGGGCCACGTTCTGGCACTACACCATCCTCAACCAGCTGTATGACGAGGGCGTGGTGAGCGATGGCTTCATGATGGAATTCCTGAAGAGCCATACCAATGTGGTGTACCAGCCGCCGGTGCACAGCCCCTACTACAACGGCATCAATCCTTATGCGCTGGGCTTCGCGATGATGTCAGACATCAGACGAATCTGCGAGAACCCGACCGACGAAGACCGCGAGTGGTTCCCCGATATCGCCGGCAGCGACTGGAAGAAGACGCTCGACTTTGCAATGCGAAACTTCAAGGATGAATCGTTCATTGCGCAATATCTGTCGCCGCGTCTGATCCGCGAGTTCCACTTCTTTGCCGTATTGGATGACGACAAGAACGACAAGCTCGCAGTCTCGGCCATCCACGATGAACTGGGCTACCGCTATGTGCGGCAAATGCTGGCCGACCAGTACAACCTCGGCAACCGCGAGCCTAATATACAAGTGTGGTCGGTCAATACCCGCGACGACCGCGCCCTGACGCTGCGTCACACGCAGTACAACCGCCGCCCCTTGAACCAGCAGGCCAATGAAGTCCTGAAACACGTGGCCCGCCTGTGGGGCTTCGACGTCCACCTGGATACGGTTTCGCCGGATGGCCAGGTGGTCAGCACCATCGAGTGCAAGCGCGAAAAGCGTAACCGGGTTATCTAGACAGCCCGAATTGACAGAGTTTCGTCGAAGCAACACACTTCGCCGAATTTCCTCTGCCTCGCCGCCCTTGGCGGCGAGTAATCTTCCGTGTTCGCGAAAAACTGATGAAGATCAATCGCAAGCGCGAAAAATCACTCAATTTTCTCTTGCTTTTTTAAAGGTAGGCACCCGGCAGTATGAGATGCAAGCCTGCCAATATGGGGCTAAGGGCATGAAATTTAAACGGTTTTCAGGACAAAATTCTATGCAAAAATCCAAAATTCGTATGTATAATTCGCCGACGTCCCGGATGCGGCTGGTGGTATTGCGTCGCCATTTTGGGGGTTTAAAGTAGCAACACAAGAGTTGGTATTGGAGAAAGCAGGCATGAATTTCAGTGATAACGAGAAAATTGCCGGGAAAAAGAACTATACGGGCATCGCGTTCGTCGTAGTTATGCACCTTGCAGTCGGTTACGGCATCGTATCCGGCCTGGGCAAGCGCATGATCAGCAAGATGATCGAACCGGTGGAGACCAAGATCATCGAGGAGGTCGCCCCACCTCCACCAAAAGAACTGCCGCCACCGCCACCTCCTCCAGAGATGAAGGCCCCACCACCGCCATTCATTCCTCCGGTCGAAGTGAACGTGCAGCAACCGCCGCCAGCGCAGAACGTGATCGCCAACGCGACCAACGTGAAGCCTGCAACCACCGACATTCGTCCAGCACCACCAGCGCCACCGGCACCTCCTGCGCCTGCGGCAACCGGCGTGAAAACCCCGGCTGTGGTCGACTTCAGCACCTGCGCCAAGCCAGAGTGGCCAAAGTCGTCGCTGCGTAACGAAGAAACCGGTACGGTTACCCTGTCGTTCCTGATCTCTGCGGACGGCCGTGTAGGCGATTCGAAAGTAGTGAAATCTAGTGGTTTCCGTGATTTGGACAAGGCTGCCGTTGCCGGCATCTCCAAGTGCAAATTCAAGCCGGCCACCGTGGACGGCAAGCCGCAAGAAACCTGGCAACAGATGCAATACGTCTGGACGCTGGAATAAACCTGAGACAAAGCACCGTCTCGCAACTAAGTAAGTCCGTTGTCGTTTAAGCCAGCGAACTGATAATTTTTCAAATTTGGAGGAAGCATGTTTAAGAATACCCGTTTGTCCGCTGTACTGGCCGCTGTGCTGTTCTCGGTGACCGCAGCTACCGCCCTGGTAAGCGCGCCAGCAATGGCTGACGCTCCTGCCTCGGCCGCCGCTTCGGCCCCTGCTGACGCAGCCGCCGCTCCAGCAGCTGACGCGGCAGCTCCAGCAGCCGACGCAGCCGCTCCAGCTGCTCCAGCCGCTCCTGGCGCTAAAGAAGAAGTGGAATCCCCATTCGGCCTGCAAGCTGTGTGGGACGGTGGTGTTGTTGACCGCGCAACCCTGATCATCCTGTCGATCATGTCCATCGGCTCCTGGTACATCATCGTGACCAAGCTGATCGACCAGCAGAAAATCTTCAAGCAGCAGAAAGAAGCTGCTAACAAGTTCTGGAAAGCTTCCTCGATCGCTGCTGGCACCGCCACCCTGACCGAAGGCTCCCCATTCCGCTTCATCGCTGAAACCGGCACCAAGGCCACCTCGCACCACGACGGCGCCCTGCTGGAACAAATCGACCTGTCGACCTGGGTGACCATGTCCATCGAACGCGCTGTGGAAAAAGTGCAGTCCCGTCTGTCCGATGGCCTGTCCTTCCTGGCAACCGTTGGTTCCACCGCTCCGTTCATCGGTCTGTTCGGTACCGTTTGGGGTATTTACCACGCGCTGACCAACATCGGTATGTCCGGTAACGCATCGATCGACAAGGTTGCAGGTCCAGTGGGTGCCGCTCTGATCATGACCGCGTTCGGTCTGCTGGTAGCAGTTCCAGCCGTTCTGGGCTACAACTGGCTGCTGCGTCGTAACAAGACCGCAATGGAAGACATCCGTTCGTTCTCCGCTGACGTGCACTCCGTGCTGATCTCCGGCGCGATGTCCACCTCCGCTGCTGCATCCAAAAAAGTAGGCTAATACCATGTCGATGTCTGTAGGCTCCGAAGGCGGAGAAGATAAGCTCAACAGTGAGATCAACACGACTCCGCTCGTGGACATCATGCTGGTGCTGCTGATCATCTTCCTGATCACGAGCCCGGTCGTTCTCAAACTGCAGAAAATTAATCTGCCGGAAGAGATCAACCAGGCAATCCAGACCAAGCCAGAGAACGTCAACATCGTTGTTAACAAGGATGGCGACATCTACTGGAACCAGAAGAAAATGCGTGACGCGAATGAGCTGTTCGATTTTCTTAAAGAGGAAGCTGTGAAGGTGCCTCAGCCTGAAGTTCATGTCCGCGGCGACAAAGACGCGAAGTATGAATCGATTGGCCGTGTGATCTACACCACCCAGCGCGCTGGCATCCAGAAGGTCGGTTTCATCACCGAACCACCTGATAAGATGTAAGAACAAGCCGCCCCTGGCTGTATCGGGGGCGGCCTTCTGAAAAGGAAACAATTCATGAGTATGAGCGTAGGTGATTCCGGCGGCGACGCGGAACCAATGATGGAAATGAACATGACGCCGATGATCGACGTCATGCTGGTTCTGATCGTTATGCTGATTATTACCATTCCAAAAGCTAACCACTCGGTTAACCTGAACATGCCGGTCGGCACTCCGCCACCGCCAACCAAGGAACCTGTGGTTGTGACCATCGACGTTGACTTTGACGGCACCATTCTGTGGGACAACGTGGTTGTAGGCGACCGCGCGGCCCTGGAAGCCAAGCTGATGAACGTAGCTTCTCAGGCTGATCAGCCTGAAGTGCACCTGCGTCCCAACAAGCTGGTCAACTACAGTGTCGTAGCAGGCGTGATGGCTGCGGCCCAGCGTCTCGGCGTCACCAAGATCGGTCTGGTCGGTAACGAGCAGTTCCAGTAAATAATTGGGTCAAAACACCCTTTATTTTCCCAAATAGGCAGGTTATCCTGCCTATTTCGCATTTTGAAGAAAGAAAATCACCCCATGACCAAGTTTCGTCTCGCACATCTCGGCCTGGTAATGGCCGCAATCGGTTTCAATGCAGCCGCCCCGATGGTGGGCCTGTCGTCCGTCGCTTACGCGCAAACCGTCCGCGCTGAAATCGGCAAGCCACTGCAAGAAGCACAGAAACTGGCCGCGTCCGGCAAGAACAAGGAAGCTCTGGCGAAACTGAAAGACGCCGACGCTGTCGGCAACAAGTCCGAGCTGGAAAAGTTCCAGCTGGAATACACCCGCGGTTCCATCGCCGCTGCAGCCGGTGAAAACGACACCGCTGCCCGCGCCTTCGAAGCCGTGCTGGCCTCCGGCAAGCTGAACGCCAACCAGCAATCCAAGATCACCGAAGCCCTGGCCAGCATCTACCTGCGCGCCAAGGACTATCCAAAAGCGATCACCTACATCCAGAAGGTCCTGAAGGACAATCCGGGCAACACCCAGATGAAGGAACAGCTGATCCAGACCTACTACCTGAGCGGCAAGCTGAATGAAGCGGCGAAGGAACTGCAATCGGGCGGCGGCAAGTCCGAAGCCAACCTGCAAATGCTGGCCAACATCCAGCTGAAGCAGAATGACAAGGCTGGCTACGTGCAGACCCTGGAAAAGCTGGCGGCTTCCTATCCAAAGGCGTCCTACTGGGCTGACCTGATGAACCGCGTAGTCGGCAAGCCAGGCTTCTCCACTTCCCTGAGCCTGGACGTGATGCGCCTGAAACTGGCACTGAAGCAGATCAGCAAGCCAGCCGAATTCATGGAAATGGGCCAGTTGGCCCTGCAAGCCGGCAACCCGGCTGAAGCCCTGAAGATCGTGGAAGAAGGCTACAAGAAGGGTGCCCTGGGCACCGGCGCCGATGCCGGCCGCCACCAGCGCCTGAAAGACCTGGCCCTGAAGACCCAGGCTGACCTGCAGAAGAACGCAGCGACCCAGGAAGCCAACTTCCGCAAGGAAAAGGATGCTGACGGCCTGGCCAACCTGGGCTACGCCCTGGTTTCCGATGGCAAAGGCGCCGATGGCCTGAAGCTGATCGACGAAGCGATCAAGCTGGGTACCGCGCGCAAGCCGGAAGAAATGAAGCTGCACTACGGCGTGGCGCAGTACATCGCTGGCAAGAAGGCTGCTGCCATCAGCACCCTGAAGTCGGTCAAAGGTACCGCTGGCGAGCCTGAACTGGCCCGTTACTGGACCATGTACA
>NZ_JASATG010000027.1:0-66280 GCF_038440195.1 Pseudoduganella sp. OTU4001
ACCCCCCCCCCCCGACTTTTAATTCGCTGTATACTGGTGGATTAGATTCCACCTACACGGTCTTGCAATCATGACGAAAGAAGTATTCACCGAAGCCGACTGGCGCCGCCTGCTGGAACACCTGGGCGAAGACCCGGACCGTCCGGGCCTGCTGGAAACCCCGCACCGCGTGCACAAGGCGTGGAAGCATTGGGTGTCCGGCTACGGCCAGGACCCGGCCGAAGTGCTGAAGGCGTTCGAAGATGGCGCCGAGCAGTACAACGAGCTGATCGTCGTGAAGAACATCCCCGTGTACAGCCATTGCGAACACCACCTGGCGCCGTTCTTCGGCAAGGCCACCGTGGGCTATGTCCCGAATGGCAAGATCGTCGGCCTGTCCAAGCTGACCCGCCTGGTCGACGTGTTCTCCAAGCGCCTGCAGGTGCAGGAGCGCATGACCATGCAGATCGCCGAAGCGCTGATGACCGTGCTGGATCCGAAGGCTGTGGGCGTGGTGGTCAAGTGCCGCCACCTGTGCATGGAGTCGCGCGGCATCCGCACCGCGGGCGAGGAGACTGTCACCTCCGCCATGCTTGGCGAGCTGCAGCCTAACCTGGCCATGCGCACCGAATTCCTGGCCCTGGCGCGCGAGTCCTAAGCGATGGCGGACGCGATCGAGTGGTTTGAAGGCGGCTTCGACGCCGCCCTGGCAGCGGCGCGCGATGCGGGCCGTCCCCTGTTCCTGTACTGGGGCGCCGTATGGTGCCCGCCGTGCAACCGGGTCAAATACGAAATCTTCGGCCGTGAAGAATTCCCCGCCAAGCTGCAAAGCATGGTGGCGGTCCAGCTCGATGGCGACAGCCCGAACGCGCAGGCGCTGGCCGCGCGCCTGAAGCTGCGCAGCTACCCGACCATGGTGATGTACCGCCCTGACGGCAGCGAGATCACGCGCCTGCCGTGCGAGCTCGATGGCGAACTGTTTGGCGAGGCCCTGATGGCGGCGCGCTTTGCCGGCAAATCGGCCAGCGAATCGATGGCCGCCGCGCTGGATGGCACGCGCACCCTGGCGCCGTCCGAATGGACGCTGCTCTCGAACTACTCGTGGGACACCGACGAGGGCGTGCTGCTGCAAGGCCGCGATCTGGGCGTGACCCTGGCCACGCTGGCTCAGCTGGCTACCGCCGCCGTTGCCGGCGAAGCGCCGGCCGCCGCGCGCCAGGTGGAAGACGCTGCCGCGCGCCTGCGCCTGCACGCGCTGGTGGCGCAGGCCGGCCGCGTGGCCGATGCTTCCTCGCCGGCATTCCTGCTGTCCGTGCTGGCAGATGCGCGCGTGGCGCGCGCCAATATGGACATCTTCGGCAACAGCGGCCACCAGCTGGTGCGCGCCGCGCCTGCCCGCCACGCCGAACTGGCTGCCGCGATGGCCAAGGCCGCGCAGGTATGGGCGGAAGACATGTGGCTGTCCGCGCCCGACCGCCTGACCGCCGTGCGCCTGCAAATGCGCATGGCGCGCATGGGCCACGTGGACGCCAGCCTGCCGCAACTGGTGCGCACCCGTGCCGAACAGGCGCTGGCCCTGGTGGACGACAAGTACGGCCGCCACACGCTGGTCAACACCGCTGTCAGCGCATTGAACGACGCCGGCCTGGCGGCCGAAGCGGAAGCGCTGCTACAGGCCGAACTGGCCGCTTCGCACTCGCCTTATTACTTCATGCTGAGCCTTGCTTCCTCGGCCAAGCGCCGCGGCGACCTGCCGGGCATGCTGGACTGGTACGAGAAAGCCTGGCGCGCCGCCGTCGGTCCGTCCACCCGCATCCAGTGGGGCGTGACCTACCTGCTGGCCGTGATCGACACCACGCCGGCCGACACCGCGCGCATTGAAGCCGCGGCGGCCGCGCTGGCGCAGGACTTCGGCAACGTGCCGGACGCCTTCCAGCAGCGCAACCTGTCGCAGGCGCAGAAGCTGCTGGCCAAGCTGCCAGCCAGCTTGCCGCTGGCTGCCGTGCTGCAGGCCGGTACGCGTTAAGGAAGCTTAGCCTGCGTCGATATGGCGCAGGCGGGCGGCATCGCCGTACACCACGCCGCCATCCGGCACGTCCCGCGTGACGACCGCGCCGGCGCCGATCATGGCGCGGCGGCCGATGGTCAGGCCGGGCAGGATCACCGCACCGGCGCCGATCGAGGCGCCATCCCCCAGCACCGTCGGCAGGAAGGCATCCGGATACACCTTGGAGCGCGGCTTCTTGTCGTTGGTGAAGGTGACATTGGGGCCGATGAAAACGTCGTTCCCCACGCGCAGCCCATCCCACAGGTAGACGCCGCATTTGACGGTGACGTTGTCGCCCACCACCACGTCGTTTTCAATGAAACAGTGGCTGTTGATATTGCAGTTGCTGCCGATGCGCGCGCCGGCCAGTACCACCGTGAATTGCCATACGCGGCTGCCCGCGCCGATTTGCGTGCATTGGCAATCCGCCAAGGCGTGGACGAAAGCTGGGGATCGGTTGTCAGTCATGTTGTAGCGGTGGGCAAAAATCGCATGATAGCACCGTCATTCCCTGCAACTGACGTCCTTTACCGTCTCGAAGTTGCGGACATGGTCCAGCGTCAGTCGGCATGAGCGCGTCGCCGGCGATAAGCCAAGGTTCTTGCGACGCCAGGAAATCGTAATGCAAGACCTTGTTCCGGCCGGAGCGTGATTCCCTGTCACTCAAGAGAATCGCCTGCCGGGCAGGCGGACCATCGCTAAACTGCGCAAAGTAAAATTTATGTGGCGCTTTCCCGTCATAACCAGTCCAGCCATGAAGCCGCGCGTGCGTAATTTGAGGCGGATCAAATCATGATGTCTTCAGGACTTCCACCAGCCAGTCCACGAACACGCGCACGCGCGGCGACAGGTGGCGCTGGTGGGAGTAGATGATCGACAGGGGCAGCGGCGCCGGGCGCCACTGCGGCAGTACTTCCACCAGTTCGCCGCTGGCCAGCAGCGGTTCGATGCCGGGGCGCGGGATCTGGGCCAGGCCGATGCCGGCCAGGCAGGCGCCCAGGTAGGCTTCCGAACTTCCCACTGAAACGCGGCTGCGCACGGACAGCGTGCGCACTTCGCCATCCACCACGTATTCCCACGGCAGGTCGCGCCCGGTCTGGCTGGAGAAGTAGTTGACCGCCCAGTGCTCGCGCAGGTCTTCCAGCGTGTGCGGGGTGCCGTGCGCCGCAAGGTAGGCGGGCGAGGCGACGTTGACCTGTTCCAGCGCGCCGAGCGGCTTGGCGATCAGGGTGGAGTCGCGCAGCACCCCCGCGCGTACCGCGCAATCGATGCCTTCGCCCACCAGGTCGGCCATGCGGTCGTTGGCGCCGACGCGCACCTTGATTTCCGGGTAGCGCTGGAAGAAATCCGGCAGTGCCGGGATCACCGTGAGGCGCGCAATGCGCTCGGGCAGGTCGACGCGGATGGTGCCGGAGGGCTTGCGGCCATTGGTGAGGAACAGGGCGTTGATGTCTTCCAGCTCGTTCAGCAGGGCGCGGCAGCGCTCGACGTAGAGCAGCCCTTCCACGGTCAGGCTGACCTTGCGCGTGGTGCGCTGGAGCAGGCGCACGCCGAGCTGCTGCTCGATGGCCTGCACGGCATTGGTGACGGTGGGGCGGGGCAGGTCGAGCTGTTCGGCGGCCTGGGTGAAGCTCTTGCTGTCGGCCACCGCCAGGAAGACCTGCATCGATTTGAGCTGGTCCATTGTTATCTTTTGTCGAATAAAGATGTAGCAATAGCGGCATTTATTGCCGTATTCGATAATAGCACAATGGATTCCATCGAAACCCCACCTGGAGAACTGAAGATGGAAACCCGCAAACTTGGCAACGCCGGCCCGCAAACCTCCCAGCTTGGCCTGGGCCTGATGGGCATGTCGGACCTGTACGGCCCGGCCGACCGCAGCGAGAGCCTGGCCACCATCGCCGCCGCGCTGGACGCCGGCATCACCCTGCTCGACACCGGCGATTTCTACGGCATGGGCCACAATGAAATGCTGCTGGGCGAGGCGCTGCGCAGCGTGCCGCGCGGGCAGGTGCAGGTGAGCGTGAAGTTCGGCGCGGTGCGCGACGTGGATGGCGGCTTTATCGGCTACGACGCGCGCCCGCAGTCGGTGGCCAACTTCGCCGCCTACTCGCTGCGCCGCCTGGGCACCGACTATATCGACATCTACCGCCCGTCGCGCGTCGACCCGGCCACCCCGATTGAAGACACCGTGGGCGCCATCGCGGAGCTGGTGCGCAAGGGCCATGTGCGCCATATCGGCCTGTCGGAAGTGAATGCCGAGACGCTGCGCCGCGCGCATGCCGTGCACCCGATCGTGGACGTGCAGATCGAATATTCGATGATCTCGCGCGGCATCGAGAACGGCCTGCTGCAGACCGCGCGCGAACTGGGCGTCGGCATTACCGCCTACGGCGTGCTGTCGCGCGGCTTGATCAGCGGCCACTGGAGCGCGCAGCGCGAGGGTGAGAAGGACTTCCGCGGCCAGTACTCACCGCGCTTCCAGGGCGAGAACCTGAAGCACAACCTGGAACTGGTGGAACGCATGCGCGCCGTGGCGCAGGCCAAGGGCATCAGCATGGCGCAGCTGGCGATTGCCTGGGTGATGGCGCAGGGCACCGATATCGTGCCCCTGGTCGGCGCCCGCACCCGCCAGCGTTTGCAGGAAGCGCTGGGCGCGGTGGACGCGATGCTGCTGCAATCCGACCTGCAGGCGCTGGACCTGATCGTGCCGCAAGGCGCGGCAGCCGGTGGCCGCTATAACGACTACCAGCTGGGGCACCTGGATAGCGAGAAGGCGGCTTAAGCCTGGGCGAAGACCTCGGCCAGGAAGTCGACAAAGGCCTGCACCTTGGCCGCGCGCTGGTGCCGCTGCTGGTAGAGGGCGGTGAGCGTGGGGCCGGGCGCCTGGTGCCCGGTGAGCAAGGGCACCAGCGCCCCGCTGCGCAATTCCGCCTGCACCGACAGGGACAGGAACTGGCCGATGCCGGCGCCGGCCTTGCAGGCTTCCAGCAGCGAGTCCACGTGGTCGAAGGAGGCGCGCGAAGGCGGCGTCAACGCCAGGCCATCGGCAAACTGCCATTCGCGCAGGCGGCGCGCACGCGGCAGGATGAAGTGCAGGCAGTCGAAGCGCGCCAGCTCCTGCGGTGTAGCCGGTGCGCCGTGGCGCTCCACGAAAGCCGGCGCTGCGCAGCAGATGTAGTGCGTCGGCAGCAGCGGGCGCGCGACCAGGCGCGCATCGCTGATCTCGCCCAGTCGCAGCAGCACGTCGTAGCCCTCTTCCACCATATCCACCATGCGGTCGCTGGCGCTGGCCTGCAGCGCAATGCCGGGATGCTGCGCGAGGAAGCGCGGCAGTGCCGGCGCCACATACAGCCGCGACACCAGTCCGGGCATGTTCACCCGCAGCGTGCCGCGCGGCTGCTGGGCCGCGCCTTGCAGGCTGGCTTCCAGTTCCTCCATATCGGCCAGCATGCGCTGCGCCTGTTCGTAGCATTCGCGGCCTTCGCCGGTCAGGGACATGCTGCGCGTGGTGCGGTTCAGCAGCTTGACGTGGAAGTGGGCTTCCAGCGCGCTGACCTGGGCCGTGACGGAGGACGTGGAGATGCCCAGCTTTTCCGCCGCGCGCGAAAAGCCGCCCGATTCCACGACTGCGCAGAAGACGCGCAGGGCATCCAGTTTATCCATGGCGCCATTATCCACAATTCGTGGATTCTGTTTGCAGACCGGCCCTATTTTTCCGCCGCCCGGCCACGCCTACACTGGCCTCCATCCAAGCAATCAACAGGAGTCCATATGAAAGCAATGATCCTCCACGCAGCCGGCCAGGCGCTGACCCTTGGCGAGCTGTCGAAACCGGTGCCCGGGCCCGGGCAGGTGCTGGTGCGCGTGCATGCCAGCGGCGTCAACCCGCTCGACCTCAAGATCGCAGCCGGACGCGCTGACCATGCGCGTATGCCACTGCCGGCGGTGCTGGGTATCGACATGGCGGGCGAGGTGGAAGCTATTGGCTCGGGCGTGACCGGGTTTGCGCCCGGCGACCGCGTGTTCGGCATGACCGGCGGAGTGGGCGGCGTGCAAGGCTCGCTGGCCGAATACGCCGCGGTGGACGCGGATTTGCTGGCGCATGCACCGCAGGCACTGAGCCTGCGCGAAGCGGCAGTGCTGCCGCTGGTCTTCATCACCGCCTGGGAGGGTCTGGTGGACCGTGCGCGCGTATCCGCCGGCCAGAAAGTGCTGGTGCAGGGCGGCGCGGGCGGCGTGGGGCGGGCGGCGATCCAGCTGGCGCTGGCGCGCGGGGCGCGGGTGTACGCGACCGGCCGGCCTGCGCAGCGTGAACTGATCGAGCAGCTTGGTGCGCATTTCATCGAGAATGCCGAGGGCGGCGAATTCGATATCGTCTACGACACGCTGGGCGGGGCGGTGCTGGACGCGTCCTTCAAGGCGGTGCGGCAGTATGGCGGCCATGTGGTGAGTTGCCTGGGCTGGGGCACGCATGCCCTGGCGCCGCTGTCGTTCCGTGCCGCTACCTATTCCGGGGTGTTCACCTTGCTGCCGCTGCTGAGCGGTCAGGGGCGCGCAGCCCACGGCGCGATCCTGCGCGAAGCTGCACGCCTGGCTGATGCCGGCCAGCTCACGGTACGGCTCGATCCGCAGCGCTTTGCGCTGGCCGATGCCAACGCGGCGCATGCGCATCTGGCATCGGGTAATGCAATGGGAAAAGTTGTGGTCGACCTGGTGTAAGTTACTGGCCGGCTGGCGCCGGCGCTGCTGGCTGTGGCGCGGGCGCCGGCTCGGCGTCGAAGCTCATTTTGACCTTCTTGCCCGCCGCTGCGAAGGTGCCCAGTTTCTGGCCGGAAGCGACGGTATCGCCGCCTTCCGCGACCAGGGTGCAGTTCTGGGTCTCGATCTGCCAGACGTACTTGCCGGCGCGCAGGCTCCAGACGTTATCGCCGCTGGCGAACAGTTCGAAGTCCAGGTCCTCCAGCGGCATCTCGCCCAGCGGGATCGCGCGCTGGCAGTCCGGCAGGCGCGCCGCCATCAGCGTGTACTGGGCATCTTCCTTCCAGAAGAACTCCTGCTGGCGGCGCACCGTCAGCGTGTGTTCACGCGTCGAGTCCGCATAGAAGGTGGCCGAATCGTTGGTGCAGCCAGCCAGCAGCAGGACAGGCGCCAGGGTCAGGATCTTGCGCATGGGCGATAGAAGGTGATTGGTTTGCAAGCAATTATAGCCCCCGCGCACGATTGCCGCGCAAGCATCTCGGCTGGGATACACTGCCTGCATGCCACGTAGTTCGACTATCGACGATGTAGGGTTCCGCCGCATCCTGACGCGCAACGTGAAAACGCCGCTGTTGGGAGGGTTTGCTGCTGCCGCCATCTTCGTCGCCTTGTTCGGCTACCTGATGAGCACCTGGAGCGCCGCCGAATCCACCGAGCGCGCCATCAGCAGCGCGCAGGAGTTGCGCAGACTTTCGGTCGATATGGAAAGTGGCATGCGCGGTTTCCTGCTGACCGGCGACGATGCCTTCCTCACCCCTTTCCTGGCCGCGCGCCCGCGCTTCGATGCCGCGACCGATGCGCTGGCCGAACTGGTGGCGAGCGATCCGCAGCAGCTGGAGCGCCTGCGCCACGTAAGTAACCAGCACAAGGAATGGCTGCGGGTGGCGGACCAGCTGATTGCGACCCGCCGCCAGCAGGGGGACGTCCTGCCGCTGGTGAAGTCGGGCGCCGCCAGGATACCTTTCGACGAACTGCGCGAGCAGTTCCGCAATTTCCTCAGCCACCAGGAGCGGCTGCGCGAGGAGCGCCGCCAGGCCGCACGCGCTATGGCTTTCTGGACCATCGCCGTATTCCTGGCCGTGAGCCTGGCAGCCGCCAGCTGGCTGGCGTGGCAGGGCCGGCGCGATCTGCTGCAATTGTCCGAAACCTACCGCGACGCGCTGCAGGAGCAGCACACGCACGCCTACCAGCTGCAGCACCAGAACTGGCTGCGCCAGGGCCAGAGCCAGCTGGCGGAGCAGGGCCTCGGTCAGATGGCGCTGCCGCAGCTGTCGTCCACGCTGCTGCAGTTCATGGCGCAGTACCTGGACGTGGCGGTGGCCTCGTTCTATGTGCTGCAGCCGGACGGCGCCCTGCTGCGCACTGCCACGTATGGCTTTTCCTACGAAGACGAGGATAGGGGACGCCTGCTGATGCAGGGTGAAGGCCTGGTGGGCCAGGCCGCACGCTCGCGGCGGGCCGTGCACCTGGCGCAGCTGCCGCCCGGCTATATCAAAGTGTCTTCTTCGCTTGGCGATGGCGAGCCGCAGCAGTTGGTGCTGCAGCCGGTGTATAGCGACATCCGCGTGAACGGCGTGGTGGAGCTGGGCTTCATGCGCAATGTAGGGCAGCGCGAGCTGGATTTCCTGGAATTGGTGGCGGGCAATGTGGGCAACGCCATCGAAGCGACGCTGTCACGCCAGCGCCTGGCGGAAGCGCTGGCGGAAACCCAGGCGCTGAACGAGGAGTTGCAGGTGCAGCAGGAGGAGCTGCGCACTGCGAACGAGGAACTGGAAGAGCAATCGCGCGCGCTGGAACGGTCGCAGGCCAGCCTGGAAATGCAAAAGGTGGAGCTGGAGCAGAGCAACGAGAAGCTGGCCTCGCAGGCGGCGATGCTGGACCAGCGCAATGCGGCGCTGGCGGCGGCGCGCATTGAAGTCGAGGCGCGCGCCTTCGACCTGGAAAAGGCCAGCGAGTACAAATCGCAGTTCCTGGCGAATATGTCGCACGAGCTGCGTACGCCGCTCAATAGTTTGCTGATCCTGGCCAAGCTGCTGGCCGAGAACGCGCAGGGCAACCTGAGCGAAGAACAGGTGCGCTTTGCCCAGACCATCTACACCGCCGGCAATGATTTGCTGACGCTGATCAACGACATCCTCGACATCTCCAAGGTGGAGGCGGGCAAGCTGGAACTGGCGCCGGAAGACGTGCCGCTGGAGCCCATGATCGAGGGCCTGGGCCACGTCTTCCAGCCGCTGGCGCAGGAAAAGCAGCTGGATTTCGTGATCGACCTGGCGCCCGGCATGCCGGAAACCGTGTTCACGGATCGCCAGCGGCTGGAGCAGATCCTCAAGAACCTGCTGTCGAACGCAATCAAGTTCACCGACCGCGGCAAAGTGATCCTGCGCGTGTCGCCCGGCGAGGCGGGCCTGCTGCGCTTTGCGGTGATCGATACCGGCGTCGGCGTACGGGACGAACAGCGCGACACCATATTCGACGCCTTCCAGCAGGGAGATGGCACGGCCAGCCGACGTTTTGGCGGCACCGGCCTGGGCTTGTCGATCTCGCGCGACCTGGCGCGGCTGCTGGGCGGCGAGATCGAACTGGCCAGCATCGCAGGGCAGGGCAGCACGTTTACCCTGGTATTGCCGACGCAATGGGCGAACGCCACACCGCCGGCCGCAGCCGCCAGCGCCGCTCCACCCGTCGCGTCTGCCCCTGCGCCCGTGCCGGCCCCGGCGTCCGCCCCCGCCCCAGCAGCTGCGCCCTCGCCGGCGCAGTCGTTCGCCGACGACCGCAACGCAGCACCGCCGCCTGAACGCATGGTGCTGATCATCGAAGACGATCCCGGCTTCGCCCGCATCCTGTACGACCTCGCGCACGAATCCAGCTACCGCGCCCTGGTGGCGATGACAGCCGAGGAAGGCCTGCGCCTGGCCGAGGAATACCAGCCGCAAGCCGTGCTGCTCGACATCCGCCTGCCCGACCGCTCCGGCCTTTCCGTGCTGCAGGTAATGAAAGACAACCCGCAAACCCGCCACATTCCCGTGCATGTGATCAGCGGCGCCGAAGGCGGAGAAGCAGCCCTGCACATGGGCGCCGTCGGCTACGCCCGCAAGCCCGCCAAACGCGAAGACCTGCTGGCCGTATTCGACCGCCTGGAGCGCCGCTTCACGCAAAAGATCAAGCACATCCTGCTGGTGGAAGACGACGCAAGGCAGCGCGACAGCATGGTCAAGCTGATCGAAGACGAAGACATCGCCATCACCCCCGTCGCCAGCGGCGCTGAAGCCCTGCAGCAGCTGCACGCCACCGTGTTCGACTGCATGATTATTGATCTTAAGCTGCCCGACATGCAGGGCAGCGAGCTGCTGCAAAAAATGTCGCAGCAGGAGATCGCCAGCTTCCCCCCGGTGATCGTCTATACTGGCCGCAGCATGACGCGCGCCGAGGAAGCCGAGCTGTCCAAGTACTCCCGCTCCATCATCATCAAAGGCGCCCGCTCGCCCGAGCGCCTGCTGGACGAAGTCACCCTGTTCCTGCACAAGGTCGAATCCCAGCTCTCCAGCGAACGGCAAACCATGCTCAAGGCAGTGCGCAGCCGCGACAAGGTATTCGAAGGCCGCCGCATCCTGCTGGTGGACGACGATGTACGCAATATCTTCGCCCTGACCAGCGCCATTGAACAGAAAGGCGCCGCCGTGGAAATCGCCCGCAACGGCCACGAAGCACTGGAGAAGCTGGATGCCGTGCCGGAAATCGACCTGGTGCTGATGGACATCATGATGCCCGGCATGGACGGCCTGGAAGCCACGCGCCGCCTGCGCGCCGACCCGCGCTTCACGCGCCTGCCAGTGATCGCCATTACCGCCAAAGCCATGAAGGATGACCAGGAACAATGCCTGGCCGCCGGCGCCAACGACTACCTAGCCAAGCCGATTGACCTGTCCCGCCTGTACTCGCTGCTGCGGGTTTGGATGCCAGCCCTGGATACGGTGTGATGAACGACAGCGCCCAGATCAGCAGTGTCGAGATCGAACTGCGCATGCTGATGGAAGCTATCTTCCTCAAGTACAGCTACGACTTCCGCGACTACACCGGCGCCTCGCAGAAACGCCGCGTGCTGCACGCCATGAGCGAAATGGGCTGCAGCACCATCTCCCAGCTGCAATCGCGCGTGCTGCACGAACCGCATGCCTTCAGCCAGCTGCTGCAATTCATTACCATCCCCGTCACGGAAATGTTCCGCGACCCAAGCTACTTCGTCGCCCTGCGCGAGCATGTGATACCGGTGCTCGGCACCTACCCCTCGCTGAAGATATGGGTAGCCGGCTGCAGCACCGGCGAAGAGGTGTACTCGCTGGCGATCCTGCTGAAGGAAGAAGGCCTGCTGGAGCGCAGCATCATCTACGCCACCGACATCAACCCGGAGTCGCTGGAAAAAGCCCGCAAAGGCGTTTTCCCGCTTGAGAACATGCGCACCTACACCGCCAATTACCAGGCGGCCGGCGGCAAGCGCGCCTTCTCCGACTACTACACGGCCGCCTACAACGCCGCCTTGTTCGACCGCACGCTGTGCGAGAACGTCACGTTCGCCGACCATAGCCTGGCTACCGACTCCGTGTTCGCGGAAACCCAGTTCGTCAGCTGCCGCAACGTGATGATCTACTTCAACAAGAAGCTGCAGGAAAGGGCGCTTGGCCTGTTCCACGAATCGCTGTGCCACCGCGGCTTCCTTGGGCTGGGCAGCAAAGAGAGCATCGACTTTTCCAGCTACGGCCCACGCTTTGACGCGCTGGCCAAGCGCGAACGCCTGTTCAGGAAAAAATAATGGACACTTTTCCTTCGCTCGAGCAGGCATTACGCGGCCGCACGGCGGAGGCGGTGGTGATCGGCGCGTCGGCCGGCGGCGTGAATGCCCTGCTGACCGTGCTGCCGGCAGTGCCGCGCGGCTACCGTCTACCAATAGTCGTCGTACTGCATGTAAGAAGTGGTCGTCATAACCAGCTGGTGGACGTGTTCCAGCAGCGCGTGCAGATACCTGTGCGCGAAGCGGGCGACAAGGAAGATATCATTCCGGGTACTCTCTACTTTGCACCAGCCGGCTACCACCTGCTGATCGAGAACGACCGCAGCTTCTCAATCAGCTGCGACGCGCCGCTGCACTTCGCCCGGCCGGCCATCGACATCACCATGGAGACCGCGGCCGATGTGTATGGCGCCGGACTGGTTGGGATCCTGCTGACGGGCGCCAATGAAGACGGCGCAGCGGGCATGGCCGCCATCGGCAGGGCAGGCGGCATGACCGTGGTGCAGGACCCGGAAGAAGCCGACGTGGACGTGATGCCGCTGGAAGCGATCCGCGCCCGCAAGCCCGACCTGGTGCTGCCGCTGGAGAAGATCAAGCAAGTGCTGCTAATGCTGGAGAAAGCCTGATGGAGACCGCCAACGTCCTGCTGGTAGACGACCTGCCGGAGAACCTGCGCGCCTTGAACGCCCTGGTGCGTGCCGACGACCGCGTGGTGTACCAGGCCCGCAACGGCGAAGAGGCCCTGGCCCTGCTGCTGGAGCGCGAGTTCGCCCTCGCGATCATCGACGTGCAGATGCCCGGCATGGACGGCTTCGAACTGGCGGAGCTGATGCGCGGCACAGGCAAGACCCGCCACATCCCCATCGTGTTCGTGAGCGCCGCCGGCAAGGAGCTGAATTACGCCTTCAAAGGCTACGAGGCCGGCGCCGTCGACTTCCTCTACAAACCCCTGGACCCAGACGCAGTAAAAAGCAAGGTCAACGTCTTCGTCGACCTATACCGGCAAAAGCAGGAGGTGCGCCAGATCGTTGAACAGCGTGATGCCACCGTACGCGAGCTGGACACCGTGCGCCAAGAGCTGGAACATGCGCTGAAAGTGCGCGACCAGTTCATGTCGATGGTCGCCCACGAGCTGCGCACGCCCTTGAATACCCTCTACCTGGAAGCGCAGATGCGCAAGCTGCAGCTCGAGCGCGGCAACATGGACCACTTTGCCCCCGCGCAGTTGGAACGCATGGTGGCACGCGACATGCGCCAGATCCACGCCATGGTGCGGCTGATAGACGACATGCTCGACGTCTCGCGCATCCGCAGCGGCAAGCTCTCGATCCGCCCCGCCGCCGTGGACCTGGAAGCGCTGTTACAGCGTGTAGTCGGCGACCTGTCGCACCAGGCAGCCGACATGCACAGCGAACTGCGGCTCACGATTGTGCAGCCCGTGGCCGGCTGCTGGGACGAATTCCGCATCGAGCAGGTGATCGTCAACCTGATCACCAATGCGTTGCGCTATGGCGGCGGCAAGCCGATCGACGTCCGCCTGCACGCCGACAGTGAAAGCGCCCGCATCGAAGTGATCGACCAGGGCGACGGCATTGCCGAAGAAATGCTGCCCAAGATCTTCGAACCCTTCGAGCGCGGCAAGGTAGACAACGTCCCCTCCGGCCTTGGCCTCGGCCTCTACATCTCCCGCCAGCTCGCCGAAGCCCACGGCGGCACCCTGACCGTCCGCAGCCAGCCCCATGCCGGCAGCACCTTCATCTTCACCCTTCCCCGCGAGCAAGAATTGTCGCGTCTGGGGCGGTCCGGCGATCCGGCAGGAACGAATTGCGACATTTCAGACCTTCAACAGGTTTAGCGCCGGCAGCGGGCCGCCGGGGAATTGCGCCAGCTTCCCACCCTCCACTCCGCCGAGATCGATGCCGAAGAGCCCCAGGCGTTCGATCAGCTGCGCTACATCCTGTTTGGCGCCGGCGTCCTCACCGGAGAAGAACAGCACACGCTGCCCACCATCTGCCTGCGCCAGCAGCGCCGGCGGCAGATGGTTGAAAGCCTTCACCACGCGCGCTCCCGGCAGCAGACCCGCTACCACCTCGCTCGAGGCCCGGCCACCCAGGTCAAACGGCTTAAAGGCCGGTGCCTCGATGGGATTATTGGTATCGACCACAATGCGGCCGCCCCAATCGCCCAGGCCCTCCACCGCGCTCGCTATGCGCGACCATGGCACGGAAAGAAACACGATATCCGCTCGCGCCGCCTCAGCCGCCGTAGCGGCGCTTGCACGCGGCCCCAGCTCGGCGACCAGCCCCGCCAGCGAGGAAGGCCCGCGGCTATTGGCGATCTTCACTTCCAGGCCGGCGCCGGTGAGCAGCCGTGCAATTGCGCTGCCGATGGAGCCAGCGCCAATGATCGAGATGGTATTCATGCCGTAAATCCTCCATCCACCATCAGCTCCGCGCCGCTGACGAACGCTGCATCATCGCTAGCCAGGTAAGCCACCGCCGCCGCAATATCGCTACCCTGGCCGTAGCGACCGAGTGCGATGCCTGGCTTGACGAAGTCCGCTACCGCACCATCGGCAGGATTCATATCGCTGTCGGTAGGGCCGGGATGCACGGTGTTGACCGTGATGCCGCGCGGTCCAAGATCGCGCACAAGGCCGCGCGTAAAGCCCGTCACTGCGCCCTTGGTCAGCGTGTACGCGGAGGCGGTGGGGAAGGCCGCATACTGCACCATCGAGCTGCCGATATGGATGATGCGGCCGCCCTGGCCCATATGCTTCAAGGCTTCCTGCGTAGCGACAAAAACACCGGTCACATTCACCGCCAGGATGCGCTGGAAGTCTTCAAAGGCGATGTCCTGTGCATTCCCCAGTACGCTGATGCCAGCGTTATTGACCAGGATATCGACCTTGCCAAACTGCCGTGCCACCTGCGCGACAGCCGCACGCACGGCGTCCGGATTGCCCGCATCGGCTTGCAGCGCAATGGCGCGGCCGCCCTTGGCCTCGATTTCCGCTACGACTTGCTGCGCCTTCTCAGGCGAAGCGTTGTAAGTGATTGCCACGGTGGCGCCATCCGCCGCCAGGCGCTTGGCGATGGCAGCGCCGATGGAGCGGCTGCCGCCGGTAACGATTGCGATCTTGTTGCCCATGATGTTTTCCTTTCGAGGAGTGGTTGTGCGATGAGTCCAGTATGGTTCCCGCACTTCCATAACGGTAGTAGCGACTGGCTATAATCTATTTCAAGCAAACGTTGAAAGACCCGCGATGGAAACCCTCTCCAACCTTGAAAGCTTTGTGCGCAGTGCCGAAGCATCCAGCTTCTCAGCCGCCGCCCGGCGTCTTGGGCTGACAGCGGCCGCCGTGAGCCGCAACGTGGCGCAGCTGGAGCGCAACCTTGGCGTGCAGCTGTTCCAACGCAGCACACGCGGCCTTACCCTCACCGAAGCCGGCGAGCGCTTCCTGGGCACGGTTTCCGGCGGCCTGGACAGCATCCAGTCAGCGATTGCCGATATCAGCAACACGGCCGGCCAGCCTGCCGGCACGCTCAAGCTGAGTGCCGCGCCTGGCTTTGCCCGCGATTTCCTGTTGCCGCTAATGCCCGAATTTAACGCCCGCTTTCCCTCAGTGGTAACTGACTGGTACCTGGAGAACCGCCAGGTTGACCTGGTGACTGAAGGCTTTGACGCCGCCATTGGCGGCGGCATCGAGCTGCGGCCTGGCGTAATTGCACGCGAACTGGCGCGCATCCACATCGTTGCCGTAGCCACACCGGCCTTCTTGCGCGGCAGGAAGGCGCCGCGCCAGCCGTCCGACTTGATCGATTACGAGGGCGTGGTCATGCGTTCCAGCGTGACGGGCCGCCTGCGCCAGCGCACACTGCGTAATAAGGCCGGCGCCGAGCAAGTCGCCGAACAGCGGCCATGTATGTCCGCCAGCGACCCTGATGCGATCGTGCAGGGCGTCTTGATGGGCATGGGCATCGGCCTGATGGCGATGCCGAACGTTCTGCGCCACCTGGAAAGCGGCGCGCTGGTGCGCGTGTTGCCAGGTTGGCATGCCGATGCTGGACCAATCTCTCTCTACTTCACCAGCCAGAAGCTACTTCCAGGCAAAACACGCGCTTTTGTGGATTTTGTGACAGAACAGTTCCAGGCCATGCAGATTGCGCAACGC
Source organism: Pseudoduganella sp. OTU4001 (assembly GCF_038440195.1). Classification (NCBI taxonomy): domain Bacteria; kingdom Pseudomonadati; phylum Pseudomonadota; class Betaproteobacteria; order Burkholderiales; family Oxalobacteraceae; genus Pseudoduganella; species Pseudoduganella sp. OTU4001. Next base: position 15,754 of record NZ_JASATG010000027.1, read on the forward strand.
TTTTTGGCAACATAGGCATAAAATATCCCCATGAACCGGGACTTGCTCAGGGAACGCAGGGAATGGCTTCTGCGGCGCAATTGCTCATTGTCGCCCCAGCAGATGGGGATGGCTTATGGCTTGATGTGCCTGTTCTCGTTCGCGGTCGCGACAGGCTTTGTGATGGTGGGGCTGTGGCAGGTGCTGCTCTTCACCGTGCTGGAGATGACCGCGGTGGCCGCCGCCTTCCTGCACTACGCGCGCCACGCGACGGATTACGAGCACATCGTCCTCGCCAACGGTAAGCTGCTGGTGGAGCAGGTCTCCGCCGGCAAAATGAGCGCCACGCAGCTGGAACTCTACTTCCTGCGCCTGCAAATGCCCGCCCACCCCAGCGATCTGATCCACCTCGAATCCAAAGGCGTAGCCGTCGATATTGGCTACTTCGCCACCGACCCGCGCCGCCGCGCGCTGGCCCAGGAGCTGCGCGCGGAAGTGCAGGGCGGCCTGTTCAATAATTAGAAGCGGTAGCCCACGCCAACGCCCAGCAGCACTGGATCAACCTTGACCTTGGAAGCCTTGGCGCCGGAGATCAGCACATCGCTGCGGATCTGCACCTTCTTGATATCCAGGTTCAGCGACCAGTTCTTATCCAGCTTGAAGTCCACGCCCGCCTGTGCAGCCAGGCCAAAGCTATCGTGCTCCAGGCTACCCGCGCCGCCCAGGATATTGTTCTTGGAGAAGGTCGTCCAGTTCACGCCCAGGCCAACGTACGGGCTGATTTGCGAGGAAGGCGAGAAGTGGTACTGCGCCAGCAGCGTCGGCGGCAGGTGCTTGAAGGTGCCGACGGTCTTGCCATCCAGGTAGACGTCATGTTTCTGCGGGTAAGTCAGCACCAGCTCGGCCGAGATGTTCGGGGTCACGAAGTAGGAGATGTCCACTTCCGGAATGGTCTTGTCGCTGACGCCGATGCGGTCCGACGCACCAACGCCGCCCACCGGATCCGACTTGTCCGCCGGATTGATATGCACAGCACGCGCGCGCACCTGCCAGCCCGTGTCCGCCGCCATTGCGTTGAGAGCCAGGCCGCCCAGGATAACTGCCAGAATCGCTTTCTTCATTTCACTACCTCTTTCATGTGGTCATTGAGATTTGGTACATGAAAGTCTATTGACGCGACGCAGCAAAATCTTTGACCTAAGTCAAAATTGCCCGAATGAATACAAGACAGCCAAAACGGGAGTAAGATCACGCGATTCACATCCCACCCATTATTCGGAGGCAGGAAATGAAATTGAACGTCAATGGCCAGGTACGCGAGTTCGAGGCCGAAGAAGACACCCCGCTGCTGTGGGTGATCCGTGAACAGCTAGGCCTTACCGGTACCAAATACGGCTGCGGCGTAGCGCAATGCGGCGCCTGCACCGTGCACATTGACGGCGAACCGACGCGCAGCTGCGTGCGTCCTGCCTCCACCGTGACTGAAAAGCAGAAGATCGTCACCATCGAAGGCCTGAGCAAGGACGGCAGCCACCCGGTGCAGAAAGCCTGGGCCGCGCTGGATGTGCCGCAATGCGGCTTCTGCCAGTCCGGCATGATCATGGCCGCCGCCGCACTGCTGAAGCAAAAGAAGAATCCCACCGACGCCGATATCGACGCCGCGATGACCAACATCTGCCGCTGCGGCACCTATAACCGCGTGCGCAAAGCCATCCACGTGATCGCCAAAGGCGGCGACACCAAGCTGGCTGGCCTGGACATCGTAGAAGGGAGCAAAGCATGAACGCGATCACCCGCCGCGCTTTCCTCGGCCGCTCCCTGGGCGCCACTGCCGGCCTGATGTTCGGCTTCCACATCCCCTTCGCCGAAGCGCAGCAGCAGGCCGCCGCCGCTGACGCGCCAGAGATCAATGCCTGGGTCGTCGTCAAACCCGACGACACCATCGTAGTGCGCATCGCCCGCTCCGAAATGGGCCAGGGCACGCTGACCGGCCTGGCACAGCTGGTAGTAGAGGAACTGGAAGGCGACTGGGCCAAGGTCACGACCGAATACCCATCGCCCGGCCGCCAGCTCGCACGCAACCGCGCCTGGGGCAGCTTCTCCACCGGCGGCAGCCGCGGCGTCCGCGAATCGCATGATTACGTCCGCAAAGGCGGCGCCGCAGCCCGCATGATGCTGGTGCAAGCCGCCGCCGCGCAGTGGGGCGTGCCCGCCGCCGAATGCACGGTCGCGAAGAGCGTGATCACCCACACCCCAAGCGGCCGCACGCTGACCTTCGGTAAGGTGGCCGACGCCGCCGGCAAACTGCAAGCCCCCGCCGCCGCCGACATCAAGCTGAAAGACCCCAAAGACTGGAAGCTGGCCGGCAAACGCATGGCACGCCTGGATACGGTCGACAAGACCACCGGCAAGCAAATCTACGGCATGGACTTCAAGCTGCCCGGCATGCTGAACGCCGCGATCAAGGACTGCCCGCACTTCGGCGGCAAGGTAAAGAGCTTTGACGCCGCAGCCATCGCCAACAAACCCGGCGTGAAGAAAGTACTGCAGGTAGGCGACAGCGCAGTCGCCGTGGTAGCCGACACCTGGTGGCGCGCCCGCACCGCGCTGGACGCGCTGCCGATCGAATGGGACAAAGGCCCCAACGCCGGCATGAATAGCAAGGATACTGCCGCCTGGATCAAGGCCGGCCTGGATGCCCCCGACGCCGCCGTAGGCAACAGCAACGGCGACGCCAAAGCCGCCCTGGCCAGTGCCCACCGCAAGATCGAAGCCGTCTACAGCTACCCCCACCAGAACCACGCCACGATGGAGGTGATGAACGCCACCGCCGTGTGGACGCCCGAGCGCTGCGACGTCTGGACCCCAACCCAGAACGGCGAAGCCGCCTTGGCCGCCACCAGCGAAGCCGCCGGCCTGCCGCAAACCAAGTGCGACGTGACCAAGCTACACCTCGGCGGCGGGTTCGGCCGACGCGGCGCCACGCACGACTGGGTGACCCAGGTAGTGAAGATCGCCAAGGAAATGCCCGGCACCCCGATCAAATTGATCTGGACCCGCGAAGAAGACATGCAGCACGGCCGCTACCACCCTGTCACCCAATGCAAGCTGACGGCCGGCCTGGACGCCAAAGGCGAGATCACCGGCCTCCACATGCGCATCGCCGGCCAATCGATCCTGGCCGCGCTGTTCCCGCAAAACGTCAAGGACGGCAAAGACCCCGCAGTATTCCAGGGCCTGAACCCACCCGGCCCCGAAGCCTCGATCGGCTACACCTTCCCCAACCTGCTGATCGACCACGCCATGCGCAACCCGGCGGTACCGCCCGGCTTCTGGCGCGGCGTGAACCTGAACCAGAACGCCATCTACCTCGAATGCTTCCTCGACGAAGTAGCGCACGCCACCAAGCAAGACCCGCTGGCGTTGCGCCGCAAGCTGATGAAGGACAGCCCCAAGCACCTGGCAGTCCTGAACGCAGTAGCAGAGAAGGCCGGCTGGTCCAAGCCACCGAAGAAAGGCATCTACCGCGGCATCGCCCAGACAATGGGCTTCGGCAGCTACGTAGCAGCAGTAGCAGAAGTCTCGGTGAACAAAGACGGCAAGCTGAAGATCCACCGCATCGTCGCCGCCACCGACCCCGGCCACGCCGTGAATCCGCAGCAGATCGAAGCACAAGTAGAAGGCAGTTTCGTCTACGGCCTGAGCGCAGCCCTGTACGGCGAGATCACGATTAAGGATGGCGCCGCCGAACAAACCAACTTCGACACCTACCAAGTGATGAAGATGGAAGACATGCCCAAGGTCGAAACGATCGTCATACCGAGCGGCGGCTTCTGGGGCGGAGTAGGCGAACCGACAATTGCCGTCGCCGCCCCCGCAGTCCTGAACGCCATTTTCGCCGCAACAGGCAAACGAATCCGCGACCTCCCGCTAAAGAACCACAGCCTCAAGAAAGCCTAAAGGAAAAGCGAAATGCCCCCCGGCCGTCGCGCAGACAGTGTCAGACCCTTGGGTCTGACACTGGTTTACGGGTTTTTGCTAGCAGCCCTCCTAACCCAACAAGCCTCCGCCGCCGGCAACCCCCAACGCGGCCGCGAAATCGTCGCCAACCGCCAGCTAGGCCTCTGCCTCCTCTGCCACACCGCCCCCATCCCCGAGGAAAAATTCCAAGGCAACCTAGCCCCCGACCTCGCAGGCATCGGCAGCCGCCTAACCGAAACCCAGCTCCGCCAACGAATAACCGACAGCAGCGCAATAAACCCCAGCACCATCATGCCCTCGTACCACAAAACAACCGGCCTGCAACGCGTAGCCGAGACCTACCGCGACAAGCCCATCCTCACCACCCAACAAGTAGAAGACGTCGTAGCCTACCTGGCCACATTACGCGAGGCCACCAAATGACCACCCGCCGCCAACTCCTGGCCGCGCTACCGCTCCTGGTCATCGCCCGCCCAGCAGCAGCCACCCCCGACGAAATGGCCGCAACCATCGCCACCTACACAAAGAACGCCAAGCCAGCAAACGCCCGCGTCCACATCGACATCGCCAAGTTGATCGACAACGGCAACGCAGTCCCGATCACGGTAAGAGTCGACAGCCCCATGACCGAGCAAGACCACGTCACCGACATCGCCATCTTCAACGAAAAGAACCCCTTGCCCGACGTAGCCCGCTTCCAGCTAACGCCACTATCCGGCAAAGCAGAAATCAGCACTCGCATCCGCCTCGCCACCAGCCAGAAGCTCACCGCCGTAGCCCGCACCAGCGACGGCCAATGGTGGCAACAGACAGTCGACGTCATCGTCACCTTGGCCGCCTGCGTAGAAGGCGAGGGCATCTAAGATGGCCACCGCCCTGATCCACATGCCCGCAAGCGCCAAGCCCGGCGAGATAATTGAAGTGCGCGCCCTGATCGCCCACCCCATGGAAACCGGCTACCGCCCCGGCCCCGACGGCAAGCCAGTTGACCGCAACATCATCCGCCGCTTCGAATGCAAGTACGCCGGCAAGCCAGTACTCACCGCCGACCTCCACCCCGCCACGAGCGCCAACCCCTACCTCGCCTTCCACGTGAAGGCCACGGAAAGCGCCACGCTCGAATTCACCTGGACCGGCGACAACGGCTTCACCCAAACCGAACGAAAGCAACTCACGGTAACGCCATGAAGCCCCTCATCGCGCTCCTGCTGACGCTTGCCACCGCCATTGCCCTCGCGGCAGGCGCCCCCGACGCGCCCGCCCGCAAGTCCGGCGCCGACTACATGAGCCCCGCCACGCAAGCCATGCAGCGCGACGACACCCAAAACCCCGCCATGCTCTGGGTCGCCAACGGCGAGACACTCTGGGCTGCCGCCCCGCCGGGCGGCAACGGCAAATCCTGCGCCACCTGCCACAGCGACGCCAAACAATCCATGCGCGGCAAAGCCGCCAGCTTCCCCCGCTTCTCGCGCTCCGCCGGCAAAGTCATCACCCTAAGCGACCAAATCAACCAGTGCCGCGCAAGCGCCCAGCAAGCCCCAGCGCTGAAGCCCGAGTCAGAAGACCTGCTCGCCCTGGAAGCCTACATCGGCCTGCAAAGCCGCGGCCTCCCCATGCAACCCGCGACCGACGCCCAGACCCGCCAGGCCGCCGCCCGCGGCCAAAAACTCTTCACCACCCGCATCGGCCAACTAAACCTCAGCTGCGCCCAATGCCACGACAACAACGACGGCAAACGACTGGCCGGCGCCCTGATCCCCCAAGGCCACGCCAACGCCTACCCCATCTACCGCCTTGAATGGCAAAGCGTAGGCAGCCTGCAACGCCGCCTGCGCAACTGCATGAACGGAGTAAGAGCCGAAGTCCCACCCTACGGCGCGCCCGACCTGGTAGACCTCGAAGCCTACCTCGCCCAGCGCGCCAAAGGCATGTCCATCGAAACCCCAGGAGTAAGGCCATGAAGACACCAGCCGCAATACCCGCTACGCAAGCCGCAGCGCTGCTGCTCGCACTGTCCGTCGCGCTCCCCGCCACCGCAGCCGGCGCCATTCCAGCTGGCGCCCGCCTCGCCGCCACCTGCACCGGCTGCCACGGCACCAACGGCGCCACGCAAGGCAACGCGCTGCCCCCGCTCGCCGGCCAGCCCAAAGACCAGCTCCTGACAGCGCTCAAAGACTTCAAGACCGCCAAGCGCCCGGCCACGATCATGACCCAGCTCACCAAAGGCTACACCGACGAACAGCTCGAAGCGCTGGCAGCCTACTTCGCCGCCCAAAGTAAAGGAGACGCCAAATGAACCGCCGCGACTTCCTGCAAGCCACCGCCATCCTCGCCGCAACCACCGGCTGCGCCACCATCGGCGGCCAGGCCAAACCCCACGTAGTAGTGGTAGGCGGCGGTTACGGCGGCGCCACAGCCGCCAAATACATCCGCATGTGGAGCCAAGGCAGCATCAACGTCACCCTGATCGAACCCAACGCCCAGTTCATCAGCTGCCCCTTATCCAACCTCGTGCTGGGCGGCTCCCGCAAACTGCAAGAGCTCACCCGCAGCTACGACGAGCTGCAACGCAAGCACGGCGTCAAGATCGTGCACGACAGCGCCTCCAGCATCGACCCCGACAAGCGCACCGTCAAACTACTAAGCGGAGAAGTCCTCAACTACGACCGCCTGGTCCTGAGCCCCGGCGTTGAATTCCTATGGAACGAAGTAGGCGGCATGGACGTCGCCGGCGCCCAAGACAAAATCCTCCACGCCTGGAAAGCCGGCCCCCAAACCACAGCCCTGCGCGCCCAGCTCGAAGCCATGCCAGACGGCGGCGTGTACGCCATGAGCGTCCCACTCGCCCCCTACCGCTGCCCACCCGGCCCATACGAACGCGTATGCCAGATCGCCCACTACTTTAGCCAGCACAAGCCGAAATCCAAAGTGCTCCTGCTCGACGCCAACGAAGACGTGGTCAGCAAAGGCCCCCTATTCAAAAAGGTCTGGAAAGACCGCTATGCCAGCATCATCGAATACCGCCCCAGCTTCAAGACAACGGAAGTAGACGTCGCCACCCGCACTGCCATCTCCGAACTTGGCGACAAAGTAAAAGCCGACGTACTGAACATCGTCCCACCCCAGCGCGCCGGCGCCATCGCCGCACAGACAGGCCTCGCCAACATGAACAAACGCTGGTGCGAAGTCGACTTCCTCACGTTCGAATCGACGCAGGCAAAGAACATCCACGTAATCGGCGACGCCATCCAGGTCTCACCGTTGATGCCAAAATCCGGTCACATGGCCAACCAGCACGGCAAAGTCTGCGCCGCCGCCATAGTCGACTTATTAAGCGGCCGCGTCCCCGAGCAAGTCCCCATGCTGACGAACACCTGCTACAGCTTCATCAGCGACAAAGACGTGATCCACGTAGCCAGCGTGCACGCCTACAACGCAGAAAAGAAAACGCTGCTAGTCATCCCCGGCAGCGGCGGCGTCAGCCCCGGCCCCACCGAACTCGAAGGCCACTACGCCACCAGCTGGGCCCAGAACATCTGGTCCGACATGCTCTCCTGAATCTTTTGTCCGTTATGGGGTCAGGAACAAAAGTGGACATTTCTTTCCCACCAGCAGCCAGCAGTAACCTTGTTTTAGCGCAAACGCTGCTGTGCTCGTAAGTGCCACCATTGGTCGGGCTAGCCTTGACTAATGGTGACATCATGCTAAAACGACCCACCGCGCAGGCCGGACCAAACCTTTGGCACTTCTCCGCCCTGTCCTGGGGCACATCAATCCTGCTGCTCTCGCTGTTCGCAATGCCGATCTCCCTCAACCAGACCGGCCTGCGCCTGCAGCTATGCCTGGCTGTCGCCCACTTCGCCGGCGTGATCTACCTCTGGCGCCTCGCATCCCGTAGCGGCAACCCCGAGCGATTGATGGACACCGCCCTCGTCACCCTCATCTTCATCTACCTCGTCCCGCTATGCATGCTGGTCGCCCCCGTCATCGTGCTCTCCGCATACGCACTGCCGCCACCTGCATGGCAGACCACCGCCACTATCCTGACGTTCGCCTGCGCAGTGCTCGCAGCGATCCGCATCTGGAACACCGCCACAGATAAAGACACCGGCTGCCGCTTCGAATCCTTCCTCTCCGACGAGCTGAAAGACAACGTCATCACCACCCGCTCCATCAGCACCTTGCTGACCTACGTTGGCCGCCACGCCACCGGCCCAACCCGCATCGACGGATGGTCAATGACCGCCGCAGTCATCGCCGGCGCCCCAATCCTCGCATCCACCATCCGCTACGACAAATCCAGCTCCAGCCTCGCACTCTGCGCCCTCATCACCACACCAATGGCCATGCACGCCTTCTCCCGCATGGTCGTGCACACCTACCTATGGATCTACCGCCTGGCCCGATTCGAACGTGAAGTTGGCATCAAGATCGTCATCAACCTCCGGAGCTGACCATGGACAAACTGCTGCACCACTACGAGCTAGAGCTTGGCCGCCTGCGCCACGCCACCCGCCAATACGCCGAAGACCACCCAGAAACCGCAGCCGCCCTCGAACTGGGCCCGGACGCCAGCACCGACCCCGAAGTGGAACGCCTGCTGCAATCGGTTGCCCTGCTCAACGCATCCATGCAGCAGTCGATTGAAGAGAACCGAGGCGACTTCCACCGCGCCCTGCTGCAAACCCTCCAACCCCATTACCTCCAAACCATTCCATCACGCGGCATAGTTCAGATCGACACATCGTCAGCACGCGCGAACGAAATCAGCACCGTCAGCGAACTGCCGCGAGGCTCAGTCCTCCGCGCAGGCGAGCACAAATTCACCACCGCCTACAACACCAGCGTCACGCCATTCGCAGTAAGCAGCGCCAAATTCCAGTCAACAATCAACCTCCCCACCACGCTACGCTTGCCGAGCAATGCCACCTCAGCCCTGATCATCACGATTGAATCCACCGCCGGCAGCGCATCCTTCGACAAGCCCGCCCGACCAAAGCTGCGCATCTTCATAGACGGCACCCCGGAACTACGCTCTGCACTGCTTGACGCTATTCTCATGCGAAGCCTGTGCGTCTGCCTTGAGGTCAATACGACCTGGCTCCTGCTGGACCAATCCCCCTTCACCCCAGCCGGTTACACGGAAGAGGAATCCCTCCTCCCGCACCAACCCGGCCCGCAAAGCCAACGTCTCCTGACGGAGCTCTTCCAGCTACCCGAAAAATTCAGCTTCATTGACCTGGACCTGGCAGCCATATCAGCCCTGTGCCCACAAGGCTGCAGCAAAATCACCCTGCACATCGTGCTTCCCGCCTGCACACCATACATCCGCCAGGCCAGCGCAAGGAACTTCCAGCTAGCCTGCACACCTGTGATCAACATCTTCCCGCAGTCAGCCGAAGCGATCCGCCTGGATGGCCGTAGCGAAGCCTATCCACTCACACCAATGAAGCCAGGCTGCGATATCTACAGCGTTGAACACGTAGCCGCCCTGAACAAGGACGGCGATAAGACCTTCCCACCCTTCCGCGGCACGGAACACACGGCGCCAGGACCCTACTGGCAGATCGAGCATCAGGAAGGCTTCGCCCTCAAGTTCGTAGACCGTGAGCAGCGCCCAGTCAAGATGGAAACCGGAAGCGTGACCGCGCAGCTCAAATGCACCAACAGCGAAATCCTCCACCAGCCGTGCGAGCTCATATCCGAAGTCAGCGTCGGCAACTTCCCCATCCAGTTCCTGCACGCCCCCGGAGCCAGCAGCCACATATCCGACCCAGGCTTCCTATGCGAAGCGTTCTTCAGCGAAGCGACCTCCCTGCCGTCGCTCTGTAATTTATTACAGCTGCACGGCTGCAAATACACCGCATGCCTGAAAGGCCTGGTCGCCAAACCATCCACCACCTGGCTGCAACACCCGATGGGCCGCATGCACATGCACGGCACAGAATTCACCCTGATCGTCGACGAACCGGCATTGCGGGAACACAGCATCCACACCCTGGCCGAACTGTTGGCCCGCGCGCTGGCCGATAAGCTTCGCGAAAACCGCTTCGCACAACTACGCGTCGCCAATGGGGATGGCCAAGTGTTGTGCCAAACCAGTCCACGCGTTGGTTCACGTAGGCTGGCCTGACTATTCCTTTGGTTCCGGTAGCTCCGCATCCGCTAGGACTGGCTGAGGTATGATCGCCCTTTCGCCACGGTCAAAATTGCAAATGAAAGATGCAAGTCATACTTGGGAGTTCGCCAAGCGATTTCGTCGTAACGGCTTTGGATGGAAATCCGATTTGCCGATTTCCCGCCTCAAAGAGGCGTTAGCCGAAATTAAGCAATTTGTCCGCCCCGACCCGGAGCTGGCAAGCGAAGGCGCAATCCTGTTGTTGGAAAAGCTGTCACCAGCCCTGGGCCAGGTCGACAGTTCTTCCGGCGCCATGGGTTCCGCAGTGCGTCACGCGATCGCGACGCTCGTTCCCATAATCGCCAAACCAAAAGTCGGCGACCAGACTCGCCAACGCTGGCTGGAGCGCTTATGGAAAGCGTTGGAAGACGACGATATGGGCTACCTCGACGTCTTGGCCGACTATTGGGGTGAGCTGTGCGCGACTCAGGAAATGGCGTCGCGTTGGGCCGATAAATTCATCCCAGGGCTAAAGGATGACTTGAATGCACCAAAGGAGCGTTACAGCTACTTCAAGGCAAGCACACTGTGCCTGAGCGCCTTGTACGCAGCCAAGCGATATGACGAACTGCTGGACCTACTAGAATCGTCGAGGCTCAATTGGTGGCACGAACGTCGTTGGGGAGCTAAAGCATGGCTCGCCAAGGGCGATGTTGCGAAGTCGATCCAGTACGCCGAAGCCACCGAGCGTTCGAGTTGGGATCCCGGACATATCGCTGCCTTCTGCGAGTCCGTCATGCTCGATACCGGCCATACTGAAGAAGCCTATGCGCGCTACGCAATCGCAGCGGCAGACGGCACCACTAACCTGGCTATCTTCCGCTCCATCCGCAAGAAATACCCAGCGATGGATAGCGAGACCATTCTGCGTGACCTGGCGGCCAGCAAACCTGGGCAGGAAGGAAAGTGGTTTGCTGCCGCCAAAGATGCTGGCCTCTACGATCTGGCAATAGAGCTGGTCAAGCAAAGCCCAACCGATCCGCGAACGTTGATCCGCGCGGGGCGCGACTTTGCCCAAAGGCAGCCTGAATTCGCGCTTGCCGCCAGCTTGGCAGCACTCTCATACATCGCGCAGGGTGTGGGTTATGAGATCACCGGGATGGAGGTCTATTCTGCATGGGAAGCAGCACTTCAAGCTGGCACAGCGCTGGAGATGGATGAATCGCAAGTGAAAGCTGCACTCTATCTGGCGCTTCCGGAGGAGCCGCGTGGCCGAGCCTATATCGAATCTATGCTTGGATTCGTGAAGCGGGGCTGACGCACGTCGACAGAGTTTGCTTTACCTCAACGTCGGCAATCTTTACGCATGCCACCATAGGCTCTCGCGTCACCCAGACGAACGGAGCCTGCCGTGGACAACGCCCTGCTTAGCTTCTTCCTGCAAGATAAGGATCTGATCACAGATAACCGCCCGTTGCGCTTACGCCTCGCGCATCCTACGCAGATGCTGGAAGATGTACTGCTACCGCAGCATGTGCAGGGTACAGAATCCATTTGCGGAAGCCTGGAGTACCGCATCCTGTGCGTTTCGCTCGACGCGTTCATCCCGCTGAAGGAGCTGATCGCGTTGCCCGTTGCGGTCGATATCGTGACCGACCGCGGCGACCTGCGCAGTATCTGCGGCATCGTCACAGAAGCCCGCGCCGGCGACAGCGACGGCGGCCTGGCCAGTTACCAGCTGGTGATGCGCGATGCGCTGTCCATCATGGAAAAGCGCACCAACACGCGCGTGTTCCGCAACAAGAACGAAGTGGAGATTGTCGAAGTCATTCTGGATGAATGGCGCACGACCAATCCGATCATCGGCACTTGCTTCCGCTACGAGAAGGACGACCTGTTCGGCCACCAGCAATACCCGCAGCGCGAATTCACCATGCAGTACAACGAATCCGACGCTGCTTTTATCAAACGGCTGCTGAAACGCCGTGGCATTGCATGGTACTTCCGCGCTGATCAAAGCAACTCGCCATCGCATACGATGGTCCTGTTCAACCACCCGGACAGCCTGCCGCCAAACGCGGCCGGCGTAGTGCGCTATCACCGCGACGATGGCACTGAGGAGCGCGACTCGATCACTTCCTGGTGCGCGGTCCGCACTTTGCAGCCCGCCAGCGTTACGCGCTTCAGTTGGGATTACAAACGGCCACAAACCCCTGGCCTCATGTTCGCCACCGCCCAAGGCAACTCGAACCAGGGCGAGACTGGAAATCAAATGGCCGCCAGTCTGGATGATTACCAGGTCTTATCGCCGCATGCGGGCGACGATTACGATGACCTTTGCCAATTGGGCCAGCTGGCAATGAATCGTCACGACCTCGACGCCAAATGCTTCTACGGTAAGGGTAGCGTGCGAGAGATGTGCGTGGGGGAGTACTTCACACTGGAGGGCCATCCAGAGATTGATAGCCATTCTGGCAGCGATTGCGATTTTGTCGTGACATCGATGCACGCTTCTCTTTCCAACAATTTGAGCAAGGAGCTTGCGAAGAGAGTTTTCGGTCTTTTTGCGCACAATCGCTGGATTGAGGGAGGAGCACTTGCAGCGGAAAGTCGGGGGCGATATTTGACACGAAATGAGATTGCCTTTACCGCTGTGCGAAGGGATATTCAGATCACACCTTCGTACGACGCGCGGTTAGATATTCCCAATGTCCCAATGCAAAGTGCAATTGTTGTAGGGGCTGGCGATGATGAAGTCCACTGCGATGAACTCGGCAGGGTAAAAGTACGATTCCGTACAACTCGTGACTCTGACCACGAACATGCGCAAGGAGCGGGCGCATCTGAGAGCGATACGGACTCCTCCTGGATTCGAGTGGCAACTAATTGGGCCGGAAGCGGACCGGGGAGCACATATCAGTGTGGCGGAATACATTTACCGCGGGTGGGAGCGGAAGTGCTGGTTGCGTTCCTGTCTGGAGATCCGGATAGGCCGATTATTGTTGGCCAAGTGTTTAACGAGCAGGGGAAGCCGCCGGCACTAAGCAATGCTGGGGGACTGCCTGGAAATCGATTTCTTTCTGGCTTAAGGAGCAAGGAAATTGGCGGTAGCCAAGGTAATCGACTTCGCTTCGATGATACTAAAGGCGAAATCAGTGTGCAGATTGGAAGCGATCATGGATCATCAAAGCTAAGCATGGGCTTCATTACGCATGAACGATCGGATGGCATTGGAGGAAAACGTGGGGAAGGAATTGAGCTCGCAACTCAGTTGGCGGCTAGTCTGCGAGGTGAGAGTGGAGTGTTAATTGCGTCGGCTTCGTTCGAAAGTACGAAAAGCGAAGTCCTGGACGCTGGGCCGTGTTTGAGTGCTGCGAAACTGGCTCACGGAGTTCATCGACATTTGGCGCAGGTTGCAGAGAGGTCGTCCGAGGATGGTGGTGCTGAAGATTCGTTAGGTGGCATGGTGACGAGCCTGGAAAGGTGGCGTGAAGGCAGCCATGAAAAGGTTGTGGCGATTTCTTCTAGCAGTGGGATAGTCGCAGGAGCATCTGAGACGATTGTCCTGGCTTCGAAATTGGATCTGCATTCAAGCAGCGGTAGAGACACCAATTTTGGTGCAGGCGGGAGCCTATTTGCGAGGGCTGCCCAAGGCATTAGCGTCCTCGCCTGCAAGATCGGTATAAAGCTGGTTGCTGCCGGAGGTGACATCAAGATTCGATCTCAAAACGACAGTATAGAGATCACTGCATCGAAGAAGATCAAACTAGTCGCCAACGAGCAGATTGAACTCCATTCGCCGGCCATTAAGTTGATCGCTCAAGGCACGCAGGCTGATTATGGTGGTGGAAAGATCACCCAGCAGAGCAGTGGTTCGCACACAATAAGATCTTCCAAATTCGATCATTTGTCGGCCGGTGACGGCACTCCAGAAAAATTCAATGTTCCGAACACCGAAGTAACGCATGACCAGCAGGTTCAAGTGCTTGATCTGAAGACCGAGGAGCCACTGGCGAACCGCAGATATCGAATCAAGGTGGAGGATGGAAAGTCGTATGAGGGTGTGACAGACGAGCAAGGGCTTACGGAGAGGTTCAGAACTAAGGTGGCATTCGCTCAGTACGAAATTGAACTTATCGATTAGGTTGCCGAATGAACTCCCCGCTGCCTCCAAAAGTCAAAGCTGGCCAAGTCATGGCTACAGGCTATGCGACACCTAAGGAAGACAAGATCCCGCAAACATTACGTGTGCCGCCAAAGCGTGTGCTTCCAATTGTGTTTTTACCCGGGATTATGGGAAGCAATTTAAGAATGTCTCGGGAGCGTCAGCGGCAATTGAATCGAAAGAACAACATAGCTTGGCGCCCGGACCGGATTACAGAAGCATTGGGACTAATAAGCGCTGATCCGGCTATGAGGCAGTTGCAGCTTGACCCACTCACAACGGAAGTTGATTCGTACGATGAGGGCGAGGCTCCGACGGGCAACAATTCCGAGACAGCGCAAGAACGCCAAGCTAACGGCCGCGTCCGAGTAAAAATTCCATCGGGAGATTCGCTACTGCTTGTTGACGATCCACCGACGCAACATTCGGCCAGATCTAAAGAGGAGAAGGCTCTCGAGCGAGGTTGGGGAGAAATCTATTTCTCAAGTTACCGGCACATTTTGGAAACCTGTGAACAGGATCTGAATGGCCCAATAGCGGCGGGAGGGCTGACGAGAGTAGTTGACGTCGATCCAACGCAATGGGGCGCTACCGAGAGCCCAAAGCTGACTCCGTTGACAGATGAAGATCTGAAGAAGGCAGTGAAAGGTTGTTTGTTTCCCGTCCATGCGATGGGTTACAACTGGCTGCATCCGGCAGATAGCTCTGCCACCTTGCTCGCAAAAAGAATACAGAACTTAATCGATAAGTACTCTGCGCAGGGGCTTCAATGTAAGAAGGTCATCCTCGTCACGCATTCTATGGGTGGTCTAGTTGGTCGAGCACTTGTCCACCCTGAGATGGGAAACATGGGCGAGAAAATTCTTGGAACCGTACATGGAGTATTGCCAGCTGTAGGCGCGCCTGCGGCATACAAGCGCATGCGTTGTGGCTTTGAGGAAGGGCCCTTTGGGCTTTCACCTGCTCCTAAAATTCTCGGAAACTTTGGCTCCGAAGTGACGGCCGTTTTGGGGAACTCAATCGGCGGCCTGCAATTATTACCAAGCTGTGAATACGGCAATGGATGGTTGAAGGTGATGGCTAATGGAGTGGTACTCGAAAGTTTTCCCAAAGCCGGGGATCCCTATCGCGAAATTTATCAATTGAAGGATAGGTGGTTCGGACTGCTTCGTGACGAATGGTTGAATCCAGCAAGAAGCGATGTATCCAGTTTCAAGATGAGCTGCCAGAGACTTGAGCGCGCAAAGGCATTCCATTTGGCCATTGCCGCCACTTACCATCCGCAGAGCTTTGCGCACTATGGAGCAGATGCTCGTCGCCATTCCTGGGAGTCGATAACTTGGAACTTTGATTCAACACGGGTTCCAGCTCATTGGGAAAAGCTCGTGATCCGTTCCGACAGTCAACAAGGAAAGCTGATTTTAGAGGATCCGGAGGCGGTGCCTGGTGTGCACCAAAGCGTGAAGGTTTTTCTTGGTAAGTCGAGCGGCCCTGGCGATGAAACTGTTCCTGCAAAGTCTGCCGATCATCAATTTGTAAATGGCAAATTCAAGGGAATTTTTAGGCAGACAGGATATGAGCACCAAGCCAGTTACAGCGACACAAAGGCTGTTCTGTCGACGTTGTTCAGTATCGTAAAGATTGCGCTAACCATGGATTGGAATGAACCGTGAGTCGGCGTACCTCTGCAAGTGTGATCAAAGTCTGCGTAGCGGTCACCTTGATTTTTTCTTCGATAGTTGCATTCCAATCGGAGGGTGGCATGTTGAGCAAGGAAAACAGACTAAGCAATGTCTTCAGCAAAACAAAAAAAGTATGCATTGGACGTTTTATCGTCGATATTCCAGAAACGGCCGAAGTCGTGTACGGCCCAGCAAGGGTTCCGGTTGAGATCTCGAGACGGCCTTCCGAGGGCGCCAACCTGCACGCCGCTATTGAGGAAGCGGTAAGGGCTGTTGAGGAGAGAAGATGGCTTGCATTAGGTGAGCTGAAATCCAAGTCATCGCTTCTCGGAACAGTGATGGAGGGGATAGGTCCGAACCAAAAATTAGTCTTTTCAATTGGGCGTGGAGATACGGCGGCATATAACATTCAGTCCTTTGTCAGTGCCGGCAATGATCTGTTTCTGCAGGAGTACGAGGCTTACGGAAAAGAAGACGCCTATGAGGCGGTACGCAAGGCGAAGGAAATTGCATCTTTGCTTAGGTATCGAAGTGAGGAGGACATTCCTGCCGAGGACGGAATTTGTATTGATGGCGCATTCTTAGGTGAGCCTGCTAACTACATGGTTGAAGCAGTTTCACTTGGGATTCGCTTGAAGGAATTTGATGATGTGCATATGTCGATCCAGATGACTAAGAAGGACATTCGCATCGAGTCGGACGCACTGGAACCCCGTATTAGGGCTGCTGAGAAGGACGCGATCAAAGGTGGCCATGGACATTGGTACAAGCGAATCAAGTTCTTAAGAGAAGGGCCACGTCGGATCGGCGGCTGGGATGGCTTTGAAATTGCAGCGAGAAAGCCTTCGCAAACGCACGAAGAGGAGTCCCATGAGTTTGCCTACATGAGTCAAGGGGAGCCGAAAAATCCTTTTCTCCCAGTGCTCGACGTGCAGCTCCATACGGGCGTACACGATAACAAGATTGGCGGAACACTGCCGAGCATATCTGATGACGAAGCCATTTATCTTTGGGACAAGGTCCTCGGTTCGATTAGGCCGCGTCTTGTTCACGATAAATGATCAGCGTAGCGGCTGAATAGCCCAGCCGCCGCCTGCCTGTGTGCCACTAGGAGATCAAGATGCCAAACGTCATTCGCATAGGTGATCCAACATCACATGGTGGGACAGTTCTCGAAAGTAGTGCGCCTCAATTCCTTGTTTCAGGGCGCCCGGTGGCTCTCGTCGGTGATAAATGCTTATGTCCAATTCAAGGGCATCAATCGTGCACGATAGCGTCGGGGAATGCGAGCCACACCGTCAACGGCAAGTCCGTTGCGTATGACGGTGATAAAACCAGTTGCGGGGCGCGATTGATTTCGACCGTTCAGAATTTTTCGGCTACTTCGTAACGCCTGCTTTGCATTGATTAGCTGGCGCAAGTGGCACCAAAGATGGCAGCAATACTTGTATATCCACAGGTGTGCTGATTTATAACCTACTCGTCAGCAAACCAGCAAAAGATCTCCCACCCCAACGTGTTAGCGTCTCTCATCCGGACCCCGAACGCCGGATAGGCCCCGCTTTACGCGCGGCTTGCGTAACTATCGTTCATTAACCGAAGCAAAAATCTTTTGGGAAGCGATATGTCCACACGTAAAACACTAACAATCCTCCTGGCCACGCTGTTCTCCTCCTCCGCACTGGCACAAGAAGCACCCCCTGCAAACAGTATCGAAATAGGCACCGTCGACTCGGTCAAGAAAGGCTTCGCCGCGCAACACGCGAATGCCCGCTCCATGGTCGCACACTCGATCGCCGGCAAGCTGATCGCCGCCAAGATCACCGACTACTTTGAGCAAGGCGACGCGCTATCGATCTCCGGCACCGCGTTAGACACACCGAACTCCATCTTCATCCTGAAGGGGAACAAGAAGAAGCTATACGGCTACCTGGTCAACTACGACACCTCCAAAGCCTACGAGTTCACCACCAACCCTTCCGGCAAGGTCATGCTGACCGAAGTGCCGATCAAGAAAATCGTCCCCGACCTGGACCCTGACTTTCGCGACACCCGAACCCAGGAAGTGATCGCTGCAGCACCCGTCATCCACCCCGTCTACAGCCCGATGGCCAACCGCCAGGCCATCCACATTGGCCCTTACAACGGCGAAGACATCTTCAACCTGCAAAGCAAGCCCGGCAGCCCATGGGTGTTCTACCTGAACATCACCGCCGTCACCCGCAAAGGCGAGCTGCTGAATGGCGTGACCAAAGAACAGATGTACCGCGCCTGGCAATCGATCTCCGACCAGTACTCGATGCTGAACATGAACGTGACCACCAACGTCAACGTCTACAACGCCGCCAAGGCTGCCAACATCCTGCGCACAGGCGTGATCAACTTCGTCAACCGCGACGGCCGCTCATACGCCCCATTGCACTCCTTCGGCACCACATCCGCCGGCACACTGTTCCGCAATCCATCGGCAGGCTTTGATTACGGCTACGGCATCGGCATGACCGGCGCGCACGAAGTCGGCCACCAGATGGGCGCCAACCACGACCGCGGTACGCCAGGCGGTGAATACTTCGAAGGCATTCCCGCCTATCAGTGGTGCCCGATCATGGGCAATTACTGGTACGGCGCCAGCTGGGCGAACCAGCTCTTCACCTGGAGCAAAGGCGAATACACCAGCGCGACCAACTTTGAAGATGACCTGAACATCATGACGGTGGAAGAGTCGGTGCCCTACGTGGTGGATGACAATCCGACCTCGAAGCCCATCGTCTTCGGCGCCGGTGGCACAATCGACGCCGGCAGTAGCTTCGGCCAGATCGAACGCACCGGCGACACCGATACCTTCACCTTTACGCTCGCCTCGCCAGGAACGCTGAACCTGCGCATTGATCCGCTCGAGTACCTGCGCATGCTGGACGTGGATGCGACAATCTACAACTCGTCCAACGCAGTCGTTGCGCATAGCAACCTTGATGTGCATCGCTCTGCGGAATTCGTGAACTTGACGCTAGCTGCCGGCAGCTACCGCCTCGTAATCAAGGGCGGTGCGGAAGGTACACCGGCTAATGGCTTCTCCAACTACTCTTCGCTTGGCTATTACGGCATGAAGGGGATGTTGAGCGGATCGCTCGCTCTGGCAGGCCAGCCTTCACGCTAGTTCAACATCGGCCCAGCTATCCAAACAAATATATGGCTTGCTGGGCCCGTTAGCTCGAGTTGGTCCATCAGCCGCAGCAGGGCGTCGTCGGGACTGTCACGCAAGCTCATTGCCGTTCAAGCATCAGGCCACTACTTTGCGCGCAATAACCGTCGAGCCAGGATGGACCGCAGCTGACGCCTGGTATCGCAAATGATGTGGATATAGACGGTATCGCCGAGGACTTCATACACTATGCGGTTCATCCCGGCTATGACTTGTCGAAACTGGCCAATTTGCAGCTCGGAGACTTCGTCGGGAATCGCGCCGCCTAAGGGGAAGTCACGCAATGAGCGAATGGCAGTCTTAATCTGCAGATATGACGAATTCCAGGCATGCCTGCCGAAATTCTTGAGCACGTAGCGTCTTAACTCGATAAGATCCTGCTCGGCGCCAGCGAGCAGTACGATTTTCACAGATCGTCTTTCGAATCGAGTTCGGAGAACACATCCTCCGCATCGCGATATTCGCCGTTCTCCAGCTGTTGTTTGCCTAAAGCAAGTAGTTTAAGCATTGCCAGAGTTTCCTGATGTTCCTCATACGAACGGACGTCCATTACCACCAGCTTGGCTTCCCCATTCTGGGTTATCAGCATGGGTTCGCGGGATTCGGAGAGCTCTTTGATAACTTCCGCCGCATTGCTCTTCAGGTAACTGATGGGCTTGACTTGAGTTGAATACTTCACGGCAGAATCTCCTGGTGCATTGGACCGATTCTGGTCCTTTTTCAGTCCAAAGTCTAGATCATCAGGGACAGACGAACCAGTTCCCTAAAGCGGGAATTACTGCAGCCGAATGGCAGTATCAAATACCCACGTGCGACGGATCTCAATCACGTCATATTGACGTGCCAGGGCAGGTGGGAAGGCGCCAAAGGGCGCATGGCTCGCAATTACTTTCCGAATGGCTTCGTCGATTGCAGGCACGCCGCTGGAGACCACAAACGTCACCTTTTCTACCGAGCCGTCTGCGCGGATCGCGATAGTCACCATTGGAGGGACGTGACGCTGTTTCACAATCTCGCGAACCATATCGAACGCCATATTGATCTCGAACTTCTTGCTGATGGTCTCGGCATACTGAACAAGTTCAGCGTTCGGGTCGGCTCGGCCAAAGAGCCATCCTCGGCGTAGACCACTGACGGTAGGGAGCAGCGACTTCGAAGGATTCTTCAACGCCGCCTCGCGCTGGGCAGCTTCTTCATTGAGCTGCCTGCCGATT
This sequence comes from Pseudoduganella sp. OTU4001, assembly GCF_038440195.1. NCBI lineage: Bacteria > Pseudomonadati > Pseudomonadota > Betaproteobacteria > Burkholderiales > Oxalobacteraceae > Pseudoduganella > Pseudoduganella sp. OTU4001. Next base: position 36,095 of record NZ_JASATG010000027.1, read on the forward strand.
GCACGCAAACGCTCCTCGCGTTCAGCGTCCTGCTTGGCCTTCTCCAGTTGCGCCTGTTCTTTCTTCGCCTGTTCCAATCTCGCCGCATCTTGCTTGGCGGCTTCCTGTCGCGCGGCCTCCTGCTGCGCCTGGCGAGCTACTTCAAGCTGCGCTTGTTTCGCTTGTTCTTGTCTTGCAGCTTCCTTCCGCTCGGCCTCGAGGCGAGCTGCTTGTGCTCGCTCCAGTTCCTGGCGCGCCAACTCTTGCCGCGCCCGTTCCTGCTGTCTTGCTTGCTCCTGTTGCAGCGCTTCCCGGCGCGCGTTTTCCTGGCGAGCCAACTCAAGGCGCTCAGCCTCTTTTCGAGCTGCCTCGGCCTTCGCAGCTTGTTCCGCGCGCGCGGCCTCCTGGCGGACCTGTTCCTGCCGCAGCGTTTCGCGCCGCAGAGCCTCTTGACGGGCAAGCTCCTGGCGTGCGGCTTCAACCCGCGCCGCCTCGATTCGGACTGCCTGTTCAACGCGAGCAGCTTCTTGCCTGAGTTCCTCCTGCCGTGTTGCCTCGCGCTGGGTTTCAGCGATCAATTCGGATTGCCGCAACTTTTCGGCGACCTGCTTTTCCTGCTCGAGCCGGGTTTGCTCAAGAGCCCGCTCCCTGGCTTCCTGTTCGATCTTCTTTGGCGTCGCATCGGTCACCGTAGGCAATACTACTGGCGGTGCCGTTGGTGCCGTAGGCAGGGGGACGTCTGGCGTTTTCGCCGCTGGTGTGGCCAATTCCACGCTGGGTGCTGGCGTCGGTGCCGGCGGCCGTGGTGCGATCGGGGCCGCCACGGTTGCAGATGCCACAGCGCTCGCAATTGCCGGCTTGTCGACTGCTGGCAGCGTCACCGGAACCGTGGCAGGCGGGGGCTGGTCGACAGGAGCCGATTGTGGTGCCGACATGGGTGCCGGAGTCCGCTGCGCTGGAATCAGCAGGATTTGCAGATCGTTAGCTCCCATCCGCCTATCCGGCCAAGGGAATTTGAGGACTGGGAGTCCGAAGGTCTGCCCGCCAAGCGTAATGCTCAACAACAGCGCATGGACAATGGCAGAGATCACCACTGCGGTGCTCAGTCGCCACTGATCGCGCTGGGAGCTATTCAACCGGCCGATAGTCAATGTTGAGGACATCAGCACAGGCTATCACAAAGGCAGGCGCTATTGCTCAAATGTCAAGTGACAAGCGGCACGCGCAACAACACTCGACGGCATTGACGGGGGCAATTGAGCGTTCGGACCGTCGCGGCCCTGCTCGGCTTCAACAAGTGCACGGTGCAACACATCTTTCAGCTGCGCGGTTTGCAAGTGAGATGCGGCCGATCGGATTCAGGCCACGCGTTCAAGCCTTGCCGTTGGCGGCGACAGCGCCGAACCAGCGCCGGGCGACCGATATGTGCCGCGTAAGCGCTGGCCGCGAGGGCTGGGCTGTTTTGGCTCTGGTGATCGATTACCACTCCCGCGAACTACTGGGCTGGCATCTCTTCGCCTTTGGTTTTTGAATGATGAATGATCTGGGTGGATCCGACTAAGGCCAGCTGAGTTCAAATACGCGATTCAATTTGCGAATCAGTTAAACAGCGTTTGAAGGAGGCTGTTTGGGTAAGAAGCGACACCGCTTAAGTTTGAAACAAATCTAACTGAAGTGATCCTCGGATCAGTTATTGGTGTTGGTTTGGGAATTTCCGACATGTCAAAAAACAATATATTCTTCGCAGCATATGCGACGTCAAAACGTTTTTCAAGTCTTCTTTCAAACTCGGAACCAAGAGCTTGAGAAATATTTTTCCAAAGCTTTCTTTTGAGCTCAAACGAAAGATTAGATGCTCGTTCGATTTGATCAACAAGATCTAAGATACTTTTACCACTTGTCAATGGTTGCAACAATAAAGACGCTACAATTCCTTTTTGCGGTTCACGTACAGAAAGTTGTTCCAGCGAAAACTCGTGGTTTCTAATTGGTTTTGTTGTGGATTTGACTTCTACTAACATATTTGAATTAGCGAAATCAAAACGCTCATCGGCTGAGTCGTGCCAAGCTTCAAGAGCACGCGTGACGCTCGAGCTATTGGCAATAATCCAAAGTTCCGCCCAGAGTCCACTTGTTCGTTTCGAACTCGAATTGCTCAACGAGTAGAAAATCTCTATTAGCTTAGCAAGCTGAGATTCAATCTCATTTGTCGTTCTTTTAGATGGGAGAGAACGGATGACGGAGCCAAGGCACTTGACAAATAATTGGTGAAATTCCGAAGACCCGGCTGAGCAGTGCACCATCGCGAAGACGCCCTCCCGGTAGCCGCCCGCTAATTTTATCTTGCAGCGTACTTGGTAGTCGATTGTTATATGCCGGAGACTACGGCTCACCCGGTAATGAGAGGGACATGAATCCTCAATAAGAAAAACTGGTGCACCGTCTGCAGTACGAGCTAAGTAATCATTTCTATCGTCGCCGAGTCGGATAGCTTCAAATACCATTCCTTCCGATGGCGCCAATTCAAGAAACGCCTTAAAAAAATCAACCATTTTATTAACGCCTCTCAATGACGGTGCCCTTGCTCAGCGTTTTTGGTACATTTAGTGCAAACCAGGTAATGTTATGCATGTCGGCTTCCTTGTTGCCGCCGCGAATTACAGCGCCAAGATCGAATCGGCGTAAGTGCAAGGTGATACGATCGGCGGAATAAAAATGGCTATCATTTAGCGAGCCAGCGCTTTGGCTGAAATATTGGTTAATTGGGGCGTTGGGATGTCCGTCCGCCCAGCCTCTCCCCGCATCGCGCTTACGATAATTTGGTGCCAAGTTATTCATCAAATAAACATCTGTCACAAGTTCTGGCTTCTTGGAAAGTTGCTCTGCGATGCCAACCAACATTGCACCATGCTCCTCAGCATCAATCGGATCTTTTACTTCAATCCTTAACAGGAAATCCTCCAGCACAGCACTTAGTGGAACGGCTTCGATTATAAAGTTCGAAGAAGCACCTCGAGATTGTTTGAACCGATCATGACTGGATGCATTAATTGGCGCGCCGTATTTGGTACACCAAGAATTATAAACCTCCTCTAGCAGGTACCTATTCGCAACAACAGCCCCTTCGTCGCGATGCAATGCTCCTGGGACCATCCATTTATCGAAGTCAATTCTCTTGACGCGTAATCCCACAACGTTTGGTCGTGTCGGTTTCAGAATCTTGTTTAGTAGGAAGTCTCTGCGCCACTCTTTCAAAGGCCTTCCCCTCATGTCTTCTAGCCCCTTCCTAACAAACTCCTCATGCTCTACGTAATCAACAAACGCTTGATGGACATTTTGTTGGATGAACACACGGCATAGACCAAGATACGAAGACTTATATCCAAAGAAGCGTGCACGTTGTTGCAGTGTGTCAGCCGCAGGAGAACTTCCAAGTGGCCTCGGCATATAAGTACAGCATAGCCCTTCAACAGTGTAACCCCGGTCCAGTTTATTTCCACCAACTAATATCCAATAGGCAGTTTGCTTCCAATCGATATTTTTTTCAGCATCAGCAGTCGAATTGACTTGAACGCAATTGAGCTCCGTGAACACATCTTCAACCATCGCCTCTATTAGTTCAGGCAACGGCTTGATATCTGGAAACGTCTTTTTTAATGATTCGTATTCTTTCTTGAAGCGATGGATAATCACCCCCATGTCAGATTTCGAATTGCGTTCTACAAACTCTCTATGTGCTCGCAGACTTTGGTCCATCCAAATTTTGTACTGCTGATGGGATGTTGTGGCCTGTGAAGGGTGAACCATCATGGATCGGTTAATGTCTTTACCGCGTACATGTGTTAGCGCATGTTGAGAGGCCGAAAGCAGAAAGTACCTGAGTGCGCTCAAAAGACTTTTTTGCGCTGTCGAAATGGGATTATGCTTGGTGGGAACTTCATCCGGCGAAATTATTTCGATTAATTCCGAATTCGTGAAGAACGCCTTCCCTCCCGTATAGGCTCCGCCCGGAGTCACTAGCTCAGCAAAATTTGGGTCGAGCAAGTCAGTCCTTGCTAGCAAGAGATTTGCTTGCGGCGTTGCAGTATATTGCAAATATGAGTGATGAGGTAGCGAGTCTCGCACTGCGCGTATCCAGTTATAGATCGTGCTCCGTTCCTCTTTTGTTAACTCAGATTTCGTTGAGTTTTTTGAAGAGTACGTATTTAGACTTGCTTGGTCACCCTCATCATCAATGATAAGTACGGGAATCCGATCCAACATCAATTGACACAGAGTCAAATGCAGGTTTTCCAAATGGTCCTTTTGTTTCAGGACAGTTATTAGCACTGCTCGACGCTTCTTGGGGCTACGCTGCCAAGTTTCCAGGCGATTGACAATATTAGGGACCTGGCTCGTATTTGGGTTGGAGACATGATACCAAACCGCACCCTCATCAATGCCAAGGTCTTTCTTCAGACGTTTTTCCGATTGCTCTTTAAGGTTGGTTTTTGTTCCAGCCAATACGATCACAACGCCATAATTGTTATCTCGAGCCAATGACATTACGGTCTCAAAAGATAAGGTCTTGCCACTTTGGACATAACCTACGACAAGGCCAGTTTCCCTTCCCTCAGTTTCAGTCGGAGGCAAGCATCGTCCCAAAATTCGCTGTGCTTCGACGAGAACGCATTGCTCCCCTTCGCTAAGATCCTTATAGCTAGGCCCATTTGCGTCCCCTGACTTGCGTCGAAGAAATTCTTCAGTGAACTCGCCAGCAACAGGGAACCAACGAAGTGGTGGAATGGCTTTCTCAAGAACAGTAATCGTAGCTTTAGTCATTTAGGTCTCGCTAATCGCGCCTCGTAGTAGATCATTTAGAAAATGCAAGACAGTTTGGGGAGGTTCACCGGTTAAATCCTGCGTTAGCATCAAGGAAATACAAATTCCGCTTGCCAACTGCAGAAATAGCTCGATATTTTCGTTGGTAGATCCAATATATTTGGTTGAGAAGGGATGTGCTAAAGCTAACTCGATGGTTAATCGCCTATTTCTCGTTCCCCAATCAGTTTCAAACGATTCTTGTTTCGCCAAGGTTATCCAGTTCTCGTCGGATGGAGCAACAGTAGTCCTAAGCGTTATGATCCATATGGTTTTACCGTCATCGATCGTTACCGTTTTCTCCGAAGTAAGTGATTCGTCGACAGTGATTTCTGCTGGTATTTCTGCTGGCTCGACAGGATTACTTGTGGCATCTTGAATGATAGGCGCTACAACCTCTTCTATGTGCGTGGCTACGACGGAGGTTGCTTCGATCGCAAGTTGTTCGATCGTTTTCTTGGTCGGTAGCGTTCGGAAATTCTCTGCCTGATCCAATAGGCGAAGCGGGGCCTTTTGAATTTCGTCCTTTAACAAATCCAAGAACTCATCTTCGTATTCCTCCCACCTGAATCCATCTTTAGTATGACTAACGTCGAACCCATCGAGATGCAACTCGCCAAAAATTCGCTGATAAGGATAGCTTGTCGTGTGTTTGAAGATTTGCGGGGGACGATAAGTATTGTCGTGGCTCCCTTCAATTAGGCGATCGCGGCGGAAAAGTGCAAACCCTGCGAAAGTTGTGGATGCCTTTTCTCGCAGCGCTACAAAGCCGGAGACCCGCTGGCCTTGCCCAAAGTCGAGCTCAATTTCTTTCCTCCACTCAACTGGTGCAGTGTTGTTGTCCGCTTTCCCAACGGCCGAATAAGGAACTGCGCACAGAACTTTAGGTGGATGGTATTGCAGGTTCTCATCATTGTATTGAAGAGTGAGAATGCCCTTTCGAAGGAATACGCGATAGATGCTGGCTAGATGGTCTTTTATCTTGCTGACCGTGCGCCCCTTCGGTGGATGATGCAGTCTTCTTAAAGTGACTGTTGTGTAATGCTCACTCGCTAGCGTTACCTGCTGCGTTTCAGCGGACAATTTTTGCCTATTGTTTTCGACGATATCGTCGATATCAAAACGAACCGTACGTTCTACACTTTCACCTAGCGCTTTCGTTCGAACTGTCCAACTATTAGCAAACCAGCAAGCGGCACTCTTCATTCCCATACCGAACTCAGAAAGACCGGTTCGGTCTATCGGGACATGAGCAGGACGAAATGCCCTTGGAAAATCCTCAATGGCGATTCCTGCGGCGTTGTCAGAAATGATGATTTCGCCCTGTCCCGCCCCTGAGATCGTAATTTTAACGATCAGTTTGAAATCAGGACCGTGAAGAGCCTTGAGTTTCGATTCATTAGCTAAATAACTCTGAATCGAATTGTCGACAAATTCAGCAATTGCAAACCAGGGTTCGTAATTCAGATGTTTGAGCACCGAGAGCATTGTTACCTCTGGGCGGATCTCAATTTCAGTCATTTGAGCATTAACTACAGTGCTACCATCATTCATTCAAGAACCTTTGATCTAAGTTGGTGTGCGCTTTAGCAAAGATGAGGCCACAAGTTGCACGACCTTAGAGTTAACTGCATTTCCAAGAGCCTCGTAAGCATGAGAATTCAATTTTGGTAGTTCTGCAAGTCCGTCGAGGCATTGCAGCCGAGCGCATTCTCGTGGCGTCATATACCGCTTTTCCCAAGCGATGACGGGTACTTGAGTATCAGTCATCGCAACAAGGCTGGGCGCTGTACTGCGTCGTTTTACACGAACGCCAGAGGCGCGAAACTGCAAAACATATGACCATATGTTGCGCTCGCCCCCCTTTACATTCCACTCGAGTTTCTGCAGGCTTGATGGGAATTCAAGGATTCTTGGCAGCCAAGGATCAATCCACTCCTTATTTTCATGATAGAACTCTCGGTTCTGCCTAATAAAATCTATCTTCCATTTCGGGAATTTTTTCTGTGCGGTTCGTGCATGACTAGGTAACGCAGCCCAACGAGCATCTAGCCCGCGCAGATGCCCAAGTGGTTTTCCGTGGCTGCCTTTCATACCTAGAAGCCCGTCAGCGTCGAGCTTCTTAACACGTGCGTGAGGTGTCTCCTCTTCGTAGGGATATGTCGCCCCCCACTCCATTGACCACAAAGGGAATGATGGAAGTTCGACTTCTTTTGGACAAGCCATGATAAAGGCGTCCCAAACTTCGATACACTTCTGGAATTGAGGACTCAAGCGCTTTGCGTCACTTGGGTTGTCATCTAGTACCGATGTTATTGAAGTAGCTAAAGGAAAGTGGTCGGGCCATTTGAAGTCAACGAGCGGCTCTTTTGAACCGAGGATATAGACGCGTTCACGAATTTGCGGAATGCCAAAATTGTGAGGGGATAATTTTGTTGCCGTGATGTGGTACCCAAGGCCAGCAAGCCCCAATTCCTCTTGGATTTTCTTCCACGTCTCTCCGTCGTCATGCTTCAGGAGGTTAGGAACATTCTCGAGTATGAAATAGCGAGGCTTTTTTGCGTCAAGAATCTCTACAACATTGAAGAACAAATCGCCCTGCTTTGTGCATTCGAAGCCAAGTTGCTCCCCCGCCTTCGAAAAAGGCTGGCATGGAAATCCTGCTGTTAGAACGTCATGTTCCGGAATGTCATCTAAAGGCACTTGTGTGATATCACCAGCTGGAAGAATCCCGTGGTTTGTCTCGTAGAGTTTGCGTAAATGTTCCTTCCATTCGGCAGCAAACACGCATTCGCCACCCAAGTTTTTAAGGGCAACATGGAATCCACCAAGTCCAGCGAACAAGTCAATAAATCGGAAGCTCTGTTGTGTCTGAGCTGTATTTTTGGTGGTGTGCATCGACATACCTAGTAGCGCATGTTGGTACAACTATACTGTATATTTGTACAGTTGTGTGAATAATATGATTGCGAATTACGGATTAGGCGAAACTAAAGTGCAACTCGCTAAATGTCAATGCCAGAATGAAAAACTTAAACGCAGGCAACCACCTGCTATCCTAGCAATGTTTGGCCGTCAAACGAACTCTATGGCAGAGCAGTGTGTTTAGCTTGTTACTGGATCAAGCGTGTATAAAGAAAACGCCCGGCATGGCCGGGCGCCTCGGTTGCAGAACATCGGCTTTTACACGTCGATGTTACCTGCGCGCAGCGCATTGGTTTCAATGAAGTTCCGTCGCGGTTCCACATCATCCCCCATCAGCGTAGTGAAGATCTGGTCCGCAGCAATCGCGTCTTCAATCTGCACCTTCAGCAGGCGGCGGACGGTTGGGTCCATGGTGGTTTCCCACAGCTGCTCTGGATTCATCTCGCCCAGACCCTTATAGCGCTGCTTGCTGACGGTGCGTTCGGCTTCTTCGCGCAGCCAGTTCATCGCGTGGTGGAAGTCGACCACGGCGCTTTCCTTGGTGCGCTCGCCTTCGCCGCGGCGGATCACGGCGCCTTCGCCGATCAGGCCGGTGAAGGTGGCGGCGGCGTCGGCCAGCACTTTGTAGTCGGCGCCTTGCACGAAGTCGGCGTCGATCAAGGATACCTTGACGTTACCGTGGTGCAGGCGTTCGATGCGCAGGGTGTGCTTGTCGGTCAGCTCGTCGGTGGTGACGGTGACTTTCACGGCGCTGTCGTTGATGTTGGCTTCCAGTGCCTTGGCCGATGCGTGGGCGCTGTCCAGGGTGCCCAGGTCCAGCGTTACGCCGGTCATGATGGCGGTCAGCGCGGCGCGGTCGATTACGCGGGTCAGGCGGGTCATGATGGCGTTGGCCATGTTGTAGGTGCGGGCCAGTTCGCCCAGCGCTTCGCCCTGGATGACGTCTGCGCCTTCGCGTGGGGTCAGCACGGCGGTGTTCAGCGCTACGTTCATCATGTAGCCGGCTTCTTCGAGGTCGTCCTTCAGGTAGCGTTCATCGCGGCCGGCCTTCACTTTGTACAGCGGTGGCTGTGCAATGTAGATGTGGCCGCGCTCGACCAGCTGCGGCATCTGGCGGTAGAACAGGGTCAGCAGCAAGGTGCGGATGTGGGCGCCGTCGACGTCCGCGTCGGTCATGATGATGATGCGGTGGTAGCGCAGCTTTTCGATATTGAATTCGTCGGCGCCGATGCTGGTGCCCAGGGTGGCGATCAGGGTGGTGATCTGCTCGGAGGACAGCATCTTTTCGAAGCGGGCCTTCTCCACGTTCAGCACCTTACCGCGCAGAGGCAAGATGGCCTGGAACTTACGGTCGCGGCCCTGCTTGGCGGAGCCGCCTGCGGAGTCACCCTCGACGATGTACAGTTCGGACAGGGCTGGGTCTTTTTCCTGGCAGTCGGCCAGCTTGGCGCTCAGGCCCAGGCCGTCCATGATGCCTTTGCGGCGGGTCAGGTCGCGGGCTTTACGGGCCGCTTCACGGGCGCGTGCTGCTTCCACGATCTTGCCGCAGATGATCTTGGCGTCGTTCGGCTTTTCCATCAGGAAGTCGGTCAGCGTCTTGGCGACGATCTCTTCGACCGGGCCGCGCACTTCGGAGGACACCAGCTTGTCTTTGGTCTGGGACGAGAACTTTGGCTCCGGCACTTTTACGGACAGCACGCAGGTCAGGCCTTCGCGCATGTCGTCGCCGCTGATTTCGACTTTGGCTTTCTTGGCGAAGTCGTTCTCGTCGATGTACTTGTTGATCACGCGGGTCATTGCCGCGCGCAGGCCGGTCAGGTGGGTGCCGCCGTCGCGCTGCGGAATGTTGTTGGTGAAGCAGAGTACCTGTTCGTTGAAGGCGTCGTTCCATTGCATCGACACGTCCACAGAGATCGTGGTGTTCTGGTCGGACTGGCGTTCGCCGGTGGCCTGGAACACGGTCGGGTGCAGCACGGTCTTGGCTTTGTTGATGTATTCAACGAAGCCGCGGGTGCCGCCTTCGAATGCAAACACTTCTTCCTTACCGTTGCGCTGGTCGGTCAGCTTGATGTTGACGCCGTTGTTCAGGAAGGACAGTTCGCGGATACGCTTGGCCAGGATCTCGTAGTGGAATTCCACGTGGGTGAAGATCTCTTCGTCGGCCCAGAAGTGCACGTCGGTGCCGCGCTTGTCGGTTTCGCCGATTACTTTGATCGGGGAGGTCGCGACGCCGTCGATCATTTCGATTTCGCGGTTTTGGGCGACGCCTTTGACGAATTCCATCTGGTGCACTTTGCCGTCGCGGCGGATGGTCACGCGCAGCAGCTTGGACAGTGCGTTCACGCAGCTGACACCCACGCCGTGCAGGCCGCCGGAGACTTTGTAGGCGTTCTGGTCGAACTTGCCGCCTGCGTGCAGCTCGGTCAGCACGATTTCGGCAGCGGAGCGTTTTGGCTCGTGTTTGTCGTCCATCTTCAGGCCGACTGGAATGCCGCGGCCGTTGTCGGTGATGGAGATCGAGTTGTCGCTGTGGATGGTGACGTGGATCTCGGAGCAGTGGCCGGCCAGGGCTTCGTCAATCGAGTTGTCCAGCACCTCGAATACCAGGTGGTGCAGGCCGGTGCCGTCGGACGTGTCGCCGATGTACATGCCGGGACGCTTGCGCACTGCTTCCAGGCCTTCCAGGATCTGGATCGAGGAGGCGCCGTATTCTTCTGCTTTGGCCTTTGGTTGTTCGTTGTGGCTTTCGGACATGGACTGCTTTCTCTTTTAACGAATTTCTTCTTTAAACCGGTAAACCTGGGTCAGACCCAAATACGCGGCTTCGGCACATGCGGGTCTGACCCTTGGGTCAGACCCAGCCTTACCGGTTTTAAATGCGCATTGGCATTACGACGTATTTGAAGTCTGCGTTCTCGGGAATCGAGATCAGGGCCGACGAGTTGCTGTCGCCCAGGGCTACGTTCACTTGTTCGCACTTCAGGTTGTTCAGCACGTCCAGCAGGTAGGTCACGTTGAAGCCGATGTCTACGCTGTCGCCGCCGTAGTCGATTTCCAGTTCTTCGACTGCTTCTTCCTGGTCCGCATTGGTGGAAGAAATCTTCAGCGAGCCAGGGGTGATGATGCAGCGTACGCCCTTGAACTTATCGCTGGTCATGATCGCGGCGCGCTGCAGGGAACGCAGCAGCTCTTCGCGGCCGATGGTGAAGTTGTTGGTGTAACCCTTCGGGATCACGCGGGTGTAGTCAGGGAACTTGCCTTCCACCAGCTTGGAAATCAGCTCGATGTCGGCGAAGGTCAGCTTGACCTGGCTCGCGGCGATGTCCAGCGATACCGCATCGTCCGATTCTTCCAGCAGGCGTTGCAGTTCGATGATGGTCTTGCGCGGGATGATCACTTCTTCGCGGGCGAAGTTCTGGTCGGTCTCTACCTGGCAGAAGGCCAGGCGGTGGCCGTCGGTCGCTACGGCGATAACCTTGTTGCCGTCCAATACCAGCAGCAGGCCGTTCAGGTAGTAGCGGATGTCCTGCTGCGCCATCGAGAAGTGCACCATGTTGAACAGGTGCTTCAGGGTCTTTTGCGGCAACTGGAAGCTTGCGGTGAAGCTGTCGGCTTGTTGGACCGTTGGGAATTCTTCGGCGGCCAGGGTTTGCAGGGCGAAGCGCGATTTGCCGCTTTGGACGGTCAGGCGCTTGTTCAGCAGGGTCATGGTCACGTCGCCGGCTTCCGGCAGCGCGCGCAGGATGTCCAGCAGCTTACGCGCGGCTACGGTGGTGCCGGTGACGTCGGCACCCGAGCCGATGTCTGCGTGCGTGGTGATCTGGACTTCCGTGTCGGTGGAGAGGAAAGAGACGCTTTCGCCTTCCTTGCGGATGAGGATATTGGCCAGAATCGGCATAGTGTGCCGACGCTCGACAATACCACTCACAATCTGCAGTGGCCGGAGAAGCGTGTCTCGGGTGGTTTTGACCAGTTGCATAAATATCCTCAGTTAATGGGTTGTTACGTTAGTTCTTTTGTTAACTCGACAGTATATCAGTCTGGAACCGGTAAACCGGGGTCAGACCCAAGGGTCTGACCCCAATACGCGACGGTCGCGGGGCGGGTCCGACCCTTGGGTCGGACCCAGGGTTACCGGTTTAGCCTTTCAGTGTCTGCTCCAAAACGTGCAATTCGTGGTTGCACTCCGGGTTCTTGGTACGGTCCATGGCGATCTTGCGCACCGCGTGCAGCACGGTGGTGTGGTCGCGGCCACCAAACAGTTCGCCGATCTCCGGCAGCGATTTCTGGGTCAACTCCTTGGCCAGGTACATGGCGATCTGGCGCGGGCGGGCGATATTCGCCGGGCGGCGCTTCGAATACATGTCGGCGACCTTGATGTTGAAGAAGTCGGCCACGGTCTTCTGGATGTTCTCCACCGAGATCTGGCGGTTCTGTACCGACAGCAGGTCTTTCAGGGCCTCTTTCACGATGTCGATCGAGATGTCCTTGCCGTGGAAGCGCGAGTACGCCAGGATCTTGCGCAGCGCGCCTTCCAGCTCACGCACGTTGGAGCGCAGGTGCTTGGCGACGAAGAAGGCGACGTCGTCGTTCAGGGTCACGCCTTCGGACTTGGCTTTCTTCAGCAGGATCGCGACGCGCATTTCCAGCTCCGGCGGCTCGATCGCCACCGTCAGGCCTGAGTCGAAGCGCGAGATCAGGCGGTCATCCATGCCGGTGATCTCTTTCGGATACGTATCCGAGGTGATGATGATCTGCTTCTTGGCTGCGATCAGCGCTTCAAACGCGTAGAAGAATTCTTCCTGCGTGCGGGATTTCCCGCCGAAGAATTGAATATCGTCGATCAGCAGCATGTCCAGCGAGTGGTAATAGTGCTTGAAGTCGTCGAAGCCTTTGCGCTGGTAGGCGGTCACCACGTCGCGCACGTACTGCTCGGCGTGGATGTAGCGGATGCGGGCGCCTGGCTGGTCGGCCATCACCTGGTTGCCGATCGCGTGGATCAAGTGGGTCTTACCCAGGCCTACGCCGCCGTAGAAGAACAGCGGGTTGTAGGAAACGCCGGGGTTGTTCGCTACCTGGATAGCCGCAGCACGCGCCAGCTGGTTGGCCTTACCGGTAACGAACGATTCGAAAGTCAGGTCTGGGTTGATGCGGCTGTTTTCGCGGCCTTTCGGGTTCGAGTATTCGGCGGCGGCGGTTGGCGCAGCGGCGGCGGCCGGGGTCTCCGGGCGCAGGTCGGTCAGCGGGCCGGTGACAACAGCCGGTGCGGCGGGCTTTTTCGGCGCGTGGGTGCGTGGGTCCAGCACGAACTGCACCTCGATGGTGGTTTCCCAGTACTGGCAGGCCAGGGCCGTAATGCGGCTCGCGAATTGGGTTTTTACCCAATCCAGCTTGAACCGGTTAGGCGCGGCAACGCGCAGCTTGTTGTTCTCGAAGTCGAGAGGCACAAGCGGCTTAATCCAGGCACTGAATTGTTGCGGCGTCAGCTCAAGCTCCAACTGCGCGGAGCAGGTCTGCCAGAAAGTTTCCATGAATCCGTTCTATATGCAAAAAAGTGTGGGAGGGCGTTCGAATCGCCACACGTAACGCGCTATTCTAGCCGCTAAGTCGGAAGTTATCCACAGGTTAACCGGAATTTTTGCACAAGCGTGCTATGGTTGGCTTTTTTGCAACCAAACCGGTAACCCAGGGTCTGACCCAAGGGTCAGACCCATATACGCGGCTGCCGCAGGCTCGGGCCTGACCCGTGGGTCAGACCCTGGTTTCCCGGTTTTGGTGGTTGACACCGGACCCAAAAATCCTGATAATTCTGGGTTCCCCGCCCGTAGTCCGTGTTTTCGCAGATACGATGCGCGGATTTTAGCGGGCAGTGAGATTGGCGCAGTGCGCGAAATGTCATTGGCACCAACATTTTTAGGGACACCTTTCCCGTCCCGATTTTGTAATTTTTAGCGAGACCAACATGAAACGTACTTACCAACCTTCCGTTGTGCGTCGCAAGCGCACCCACGGCTTCCGTGCCCGTATGGCTACCCGTGGCGGCCGTCAAGTCCTGAACGCACGTCGTGCAAAAGGCCGCAAGCGTCTGGCTGTATAAGTCACGCTTGTAAGCTGATCGCGTGGAAAGCTGCACAAACAGCTCGACAGGCGAAGGCAGACACGACTTCGCTCGCGCTCGGCGCATCATAAAAACGGATGAATTTTCATCCGTTTTTAGTTTGCGCCCAACGCACAAGAGCGCGCACTTCGTGCTCTATACCCGCCAGAATCAGCTGCCGAATGCGCGGCTGGGCATCGTCGTTGCCAAACGCTTTGCACCGCGCGCGGTCACCCGCAACACCATCAAGCGCGTTACGCGCGAACTGTTCCGCGTTACCTCCCTGCCGTCCATCGATTGCGTGGTGCGTTTGTCGCGCCCTGTGAATAGCAAGGACGGTCCGGCCACCAACGCCAAGCTGAAGGCCGAACTGCGCCAGGAACTCACGCGCCTGTTCGCCTCCGCCAACAAGCCCACCAGGCCGGCGAAATGAAAACGCTGCTCTCGTTCCTGCTGCGCTTCTACCAGGTGGCCATCAGCCCGCTGATGGGCCCACGTTGCCGTTTTTACCCTAGCTGCTCCAACTATGCGCTGGAAGCCCTGCGCGTACACGGTGCGGCTAAAGGCAGTTACCTGGCCGCGCGCCGGGTATGCCGCTGCCATCCCTGGAATGCGGGCGGGGTCGATCCCGTGCCGCCCAAGCACTTCAACCACTCCTGAAGAACCGAATGGATATCAATAAACGCTCAATCCTGTGGATCGTCTTCGCCGTATCGCTGGTTATTCTGTGGAATAACTGGATGGTATCGACGGGTAAGCCGTCCATGTTTGCCCCGGCTCCTGCCAAGCCAGCCGTGGCTGCGGCATCCGCCACTGCCGGCGGTGTGCCGGCAGCTGCCACCGTGGCCGCTGCGGCGCCTGCCGCCGGCGAGGCCGCTGCACCTGCACCGATCAAGACCGAAGTGGTCACCATCACCACCGACGTGATGCGCGTCGACATCAACACCCTGGGCGGTGTGATCCAGCGCCTGGAACTGCTGCAGCATAAGGACGGTACCGACACGGCCAAGAACCAGGTCCTGTTCCGTAAGGAAGGCAAGCACACCTACCTGGGTGAAACCGGCCTGGTAGGCGCTCCTGGCCTGCCAACCCACCAGACCGCGTTCGTGGCGCAGCCTGGCGCGCGCATGCTGAACGGCGGCGACAAGGTGCAGCTGGTGCTGGAAGCAGAGCAGGGCGGCGTCAAGCTGACCAAGACCTTCACCTTCAAGAAGGGCGACTACACGGTGGACGTGCAGCACGCCGTCACCAACACCAGCGCTGCGCCGCTGTCGCCGCAGCTGTACCTGCAGCTGAAGCATGACGGCTGGGAGCCGGAAGGTTCGTCGTGGATGAACCCTTCGTTCATCGCGCCGACCATGTACACCTCGGATTCGAAGTATAAGAAGTACGAGTTCAAGCACATCGAGAAGGACGCCAAGTGGATGTCCGAGAACCCAGGCAAGGAATCGCCGGCAGACCACGTGAAGAAGGCCAGCGATGGCTGGATCGCGATCTCGCAGCACTTCTTCGTGTCGGCCTTCGTGCCCCAGGATAAGCTGGCGCGCGACGTCTTCACCAAGAAGGAAGGCGACAACCTGTACTCGATCGGCGTAGTGCAGCCGCTGGGCACCCTGGCGCCAGGCGCCACCGTGACCAACAACGCCAAGCTGTACACCGGCCCGCAAGATACCGACACCCTGAAGAAGGTTTCCGAAGGCCTGGACCTGGTCAAGGATTACGGCTGGCTGGCTATCGTGGCACGTCCAATGTGGGCTGCGATGGATGCGATCCACTCCGTGGTGGGTAACTGGGGCTGGACCATCATCGCCTTCACCGTGGCGATCAAGCTGCTGTTCTTCCCGCTGTCGGCTGCTTCCTTCCGCTCCATGGCGAAGATGAAGACCGTCACTCCAAAGATGACCGCCATCCGCGAGCGCCACAAAGGCGACCCGCAGAAGATGAACCAGGCCATGATGGAGCTGTACAAGACCGAGAAGATCAATCCTCTCGGCGGCTGCCTGCCGATCCTGGTGCAGATGCCGGTGTTTATCGCCCTGTACTGGGTGCTGAACGCGTCGGTTGAAATGCGCGGTGCTCCATGGGCGCTGTGGATCCACGACCTGACCAAGCCAGACCCATACTTCGTGCTGCCGGTGCTGTACGCGATCTCGATGTACATCACCACCCGCCTGAATCCTCAGCCAGCCGATCCAATGCAGGCTAAGATGATGATGTTCATGCCGATCGCATTCTCGGTCATGTTCTTCTTCTTCCCATCCGGCCTGGTGCTGTACTGGGTGGTGAACAACCTGCTGTCGATTGCGCAGCAGTGGGTGATTACCAAGAAGTTTGAAACTGGCGAAGCCAAGTAATTCTTAAAAGCCCGCGCCAGACGCGGGCTTTTTTTTAAACCGGTAAACCGGGGTACGACCCAAGGGTCGGCCCCCAGCATGCCGGAGCCACAGGCCGTGGTGCAGACGGGGTCTGACCCCGGTTTACCGGTTTTAAAGAACAAGATCAGCAAATGAACCTCGACTCCTCCCCCATCGCAGCAATCGCCACCGCCCCCGGCCGCGGCGGCATCGGCGTGGTGCGCGCGTCCGGCAAGAACCTGCAGGCGCTGGCAGCAGCCCTGTTCAAGGGCGCCGAACTGAAACCGCGCCACGCAACCTACATCCCCTTCACCCAGGCCGACGGCAGCATCATCGACCAGGGCATTGCAATCTGGTTCAAGGCACCGCACTCCTACACCGGCGAAGACGTCATCGAGCTGCAGGGCCACGGCGGCCCGATCGTGCTGCAAATGCTGTTGCAGCGCGTGCTGGAAGCCGGCCATGACCTCGGCCTGCGCCTCGCCGAGCCAGGCGAATTCACCCGCCGCGCCTACCTGAACGACAAGCTGGACCTGGCCCAGGCCGAAGCCGTGGCCGACCTGATCGACGCCTCCACCGAAGCCGCCGCCAAGTCGGCCAGCGCGAGCCTGAGCGGCGCCTTCTCGCAAACCATCCACGCCCTGGTGGAGCGCGTCACCCACCTGCGCATGCTGGTGGAAGCTACGCTCGACTTCCCGGAAGAAGAAATCGACTTCCTGGAAAAATCCGACGCGCGCGGCCAGCTGAAAGGCATCGTCGAAGCACTCGACCACGTGTTCAAGCAAGCCTCGCAAGGCGCGCTGCTGCGCGAAGGCCTGAACGTGGTGCTGGCCGGCCAGCCGAACGTCGGCAAGTCCTCCCTGCTGAACGCACTGGCCGGCGCCGAAGTCGCCATCGTCACCCCGATCGCCGGCACCACGCGCGACAAGGTGAGCGAGACCATCCAGATCGAAGGCATCCCCCTCAACATCATCGACACCGCCGGCATCCGCGGCCACGACGAAGCGGTGGATGTGGTGGAGCGCATCGGCATCGAACGCACCTGGGGCGAGATTGAAAAGGCCGACGTCATCCTGCACTTGCTGGACGCCGACCACGGCCCGACCCGCGCCGACGAAGCCATCGTCGCCAACTTCCCGCAAGGCGTGCCGGTGCTGCGCATCTGGAACAAGATCGACCTGTCCGGCCACAAGCCATCGGTCGATGCGATGGAAGACGCCACCCATATCTACCTGTCCGCCAACGAGAAGACTGGCATCGACCTGCTGCGCGCGGAGCTGCTGCGCATCGCCGGCTGGCAGCAGACCGGCGAGTCGCTCTACCTCGCGCGCGAACGTCACCTGATCGCGTTGCGCAACGCCGCCAAACACCTCGATTACGCCGGCCAGCACGCCGCGCAGACCGACCAGTCGCTGGATCTCTTTGCAGAGGAGCTGCGCCTGGCGCAGGTGCAGTTGTCCACCATCACCGGTGAATTCTCGTCCGATGACCTGCTGGGCGTGATCTTCTCGCGCTTCTGCATCGGCAAATGATGCGGCGATGATGTCGCCGAACTAAGCCCTATCGCGCCAGCGTAATCCATTGGAATTTTTTTGTTTCATTTGGTGCGCTGGCGCACGTTGCGTCACCTATGCCACTGATTTAATCCTGCTATTATTTTGTTGAGGCAGGTCATGCTCCTGTCCTGGCAATGCAGTAACCTTGTTTTACCAAGGCTTGTCTGTAAAGGGGGAAAATCGTGGAGACGCAACAGGAAATCCCACCCGGTGAGAGTGTCGCGACGGCCCCGCGCCCGAGCGCCGTGCGCCAGTCCTTGCCGCCCAAGGGCTCATGCTGGTACTGCGAAAAACCATTGGATGCCGTGCGCCGCTTCTGCGGCAAGGAATGCGCCGATGCCTTTGACGAAGAGGCTAACTACACCGGCTAATACCAGGAATCAGAGTTCCATCTCCAGCGCATCCAGCGCTGTCTCGAAATCGAAAGCGTGTGTCGCTGCCGCCAGCATCTGGTAGGTCGGCACACCCAGCGCAGCGGCCAGTACCGGCGCCGATTTCTCCACCAGGTCGATAGCCGCACCGTCGCCATCCCGCAGCAGCTCCACCAGTTCTTCGATCAGTGCGCGCAATTGCGCTGGGTCGATAGCCGGTGTGCCGCCCGGTGCGATCGTGTCGCCATGTTCAAGTAACAAGCTGTCGATGCTGGCGCATGCTTCGTTCAGCAGCAGGTCCAGTTGTGGCAGCAGCGGCGCCACGTCGGTGCCCGCGGCGATGGCGTTTTCAACCTGCACCGCCTGGTCGTGCACCAGCTGCGCGCCGATCAGGCCTGCCGATCCTTTCAGCGAATGCGCGGTTAGCTGCGCCTTGCTTTCCAGCTTGCGCGCCAGCAGGACGTCGATGCGTTCGCAGGAATCGCGGTGGTCCTGTACGAATCGGCGCAGGATCTGCAGGTAGAGCGCACGCTCGCCCATCAGGCGATCCAAACCCTCCTCGACATCGAGGCGCTGGCGTATTGGCGTGCTGGAAACATGGTTGCTCATCAGGACAGAATTTAGCACTCTGTCCTGATGCGGGCTAGGGGAAGGCCTCTATTTTGTCGTAAAAGACCAGTTTCGCGACACGCTCACGCCATCCACCGTGCCGGCGAAACTGACGTCGTAGGTGGTGCCGGCGCTGAGCGTTGTCAGCGGAACAATGGCCGCTACCTGCGCCTTGGTGTGCGAGTCCGTGGCGCTGGAAAGCAGGCGCGCATTCATGACCGCGCCGTTGCGCGGACGGATGGTGAAGCTTGTCACGCTGATGCTGGACGAGATATCGGCATGCACGCTCACCGGGTAGCCCACCGCATTCTGGTTGGGCACCGGGTCGGGCGATTCGGTATCGCTCAGGAAGGTGGTGGCCACCATGGTCTGGCCGTCGCCGGGATAGGTGGCGATGCGGCCGCGCCCCAGGCCGGGACCATAGCCGCCGCTGGCCGCAAAGTCGGCGGTGAAGTAGGTGTAATTGCTGGCGGACGTTGCGGCGCCTGTGCCCATTTCCTTGAACACCGGCTCCAGCACCACGAAGCGGTGGTAGATCGCCGTGATCAGTTCTTCCGCGTGGTAGAAGCCGGACTTGTCGCCGGCGGCGGAAATCACTTCGCCGAATGCGTAAGGGTTGGACAGCGTGTAGCCGGCCGCCGTAATGCGGTTCTGCAGCGTGGCGCCGGTGAAGCCGGGGTTGCCAGCAACCTGGTCGTGCGACACGGTGTTATTCAGGCGCAGGTAATTCGAATGTCCGGCGGCCGCCGTGTCTAGCCGCGTATTGCGCGACAGCGCTGCGAGGCCGATGCTGGTGCGCCGGTAGTTGAACCAATTGAAGCCGTCCAGCGCGGTGTCGCCGGTGGCGGCGGGTGCGCCGGGCGCGGTGATGGGGGGCGCCACCGGGGGCGGAGTG
Organism: Pseudoduganella sp. OTU4001; assembly: GCF_038440195.1. Lineage (NCBI taxonomy): Bacteria > Pseudomonadati > Pseudomonadota > Betaproteobacteria > Burkholderiales > Oxalobacteraceae > Pseudoduganella > Pseudoduganella sp. OTU4001. The sequence goes on from NZ_JASATG010000027.1 coordinate 55,741, forward strand.
ACCGTGGTGGAACCACCGCCGCCGCCGCCGCAAGCTGCCAACAAGGCGGCCAGTGAGGCGGCCGGAATGAGTATGAGCGAGCGCATGATTGACTCCTCCATGGGCCGATTCTATGCCAATTTCCAGCGGGATGCGTTTCTTTTAGGGCGGGTTAAAATAGCCGTACCTTTTCTCTATCATTGCCAGAATTTGAATACTCCACGTCAACAGCGCCTGCAGCGTGCCAAATTTGCGTTACCAAGTTCGGTGACGCTGCTGTCGATCGCCTGCGGTTTCGCCAGCATTGTGATCTCCGTCGATAACGCGCATTACGGCTTTGCGCAGGATTACCGCCTGGCGGCTTTCCTGCTGGTGCTGGCGGGGATTTTCGATGCGCTGGATGGCTTCGTGGCGCGCGCCACGGGCACCAGCTCGGAGTTCGGCGTGCAACTGGATTCGATTGCGGACGTGATGAATTTCGGCTGCGCGCCGGCGGTGCTGCTGTATTGCTACGGCTTTGTGCAGATGGGGCCTGCCGATCCTACGCTGCTGCGGATTGGGGGTATTGCTTCGTTCTTCTTTGTGGCTTGCGGCGCTTTGCGCCTGGCGCGCTTTAATGTGAACGTGGGGCGTACGGATCCGAAGTATTTCGTCGGTATGCCGATTACCGCGGGGGCGGCTTGCGTGGCTTCGGTGGTGGTGGCGTGGCCGGAGTTTCCGGATACGCGGCTGGAGGGCTATCTGGTGGTGGCGCTGCTGTTTGTGGTGGGGAGTTTGATGGTCTCCACTATCCGCTTCCCGAGCTCGAAGCAGAAGAAGAGTGCGGCGGCGCTGGTGGTGCTGGCTTTGAATGTGGGCTTGCTGGTGTGGCTGCGGGCTTATTACTTTGTGCTGTTCTTTGTGGTGTATATCGCGTTTACCGTGGCGCTGAATCTGGCTTGGCGCGCTGGTTGGAGGGGGATTGCGACGCCGCAGGTGTTTGACGAGGATTAAGACCGGTAAACCGGTGTCAGACCCTTGGGTCTGACATCGGTTTACCGGTTTTAGGCGACTTCATGCCCCCGCGCTGCACGCAGGATTTCAAACCACTGCGGTTTGCTAAGCTGGAACTCGGTCGCTTCGACAGCGACCTTGATCGACTCGATGCGCCCCGAGCCTGTCAGCGGCACCGGCTTGCATGGCAGCTGCATAATCCAAGCAAACACCACGCTCGCAAACGGACGATTCAGTTCGTCCGCGATCTCCTTGATCTTCAAGCGCAGGCGCTCGCCCTGCTCGTCGCCAGCGGTGAACAGGCGTCCCCCGCCCAGCGGCGACCAGATCATCGGCTGCACCGCCAGGTCCTGCAGCCCGTCGAAAGTCTCGTCGAACAGCGGATCCAGGTGCAGCGGCGAAAACTCCACCTGGTTGGTCACCAGCGCAATGCGCTTGTTCAGCGACTCGAACTGGTGGCGCGAGAAGTTCGACACGCCGAACTCCTTCACCTTGCCCTCGGAGCGCAGGCGCTGGAAGGCGCCCGCCACTTCATCGAAATCCATCAGCGGGTCAGGACGATGGATCAGCAACAGGTCCAGGTAATCCGTGCGCAGCTCCTTCAGCGAATTCTCCACCGACGCCGCGATATGCGCCGCGCTGGTGTCGTAATGCTGGATGGTATGCGTAGGGCGGCGGCCGGAAATCAGCTTGATGCCGCACTTGCTCACGATCTGGATCTGCTCGCGCAGCGACGGTTTCAACGCCAGCGCCTCGCCGAACAGGCCTTCCACGCCATAGCCGCCATAAATGTCGGCATGGTCGAAGGAAGTCACGCCCAGCGCGATGCACTGCTCGATGAAGTCCAGGCGCTGCTGCGGCGTCATGTCCCACTCGGTCATGCGCCACATGCCCGCCACCACGCGGGAAAGGTTCAGCTTAGCCATTATTTCAGCCACAGGCGCACGGAGTCCCATGCGCGGCCGAAGATCGAAGCCTGGTCCACGGTCTGCAGTGCGACGACCGGCAGTTCCAGCAGGGGTTTGCCGTCCACCATCATCTTCAGGGTGCCGACCTTGGTGTTGGCGGCGATTGGCGCCACCAGCGGGTCCTTACGTTCCAGCACAGGCTTCATCTTGGCGGCCACGCCCTTCGGCACGGTCACCATCACGTCGCTGGTGAAGCCGATCTTCAGGTTGGACTGCGAACCTTTCCAGATTTCCGGCGTGTCGATGGCCTGGCCCTTGGAGTACAGCTTGACCGTGTCGAAGTTCTGGAAGCCCCAGTTCAGCAGCTTCTGGCTTTCGGCGGTACGGGTACCGTCCGAGCTGGTGCCCATCACCACGGAAATCAAGCGGCGTTCGATATTGCCGGCCGGGCGCTTGGCCGATGCCACCATGCAGTAGCCGGCAGATTCGGTGTGGCCGGTCTTCATGCCGTCCACGGTCGGGTCCAGCCACAGCAGGCGGTTGCGGTTCTGCTGGGTGATCTTGTTGTAGGTGAAGCTCTTCACCGAATCGATCTTGTAGAACTCAGGGAAGTCCTGGATCACGTGGCGCGCCAGGAGCGACAGGTCGCGCGCGGTGGTGAAGTTGTCCGGCGACGGCAGGCCGTGCGGATTGGCGAAGCGCGAGTTGGTCATACCCATGCGCTGCGCTTCTCGATTCATCAGGGTGACGAAGGCTGCTTCGTCGCCGGCCACGGCTTCCGCCAGCGCCACGGCGGCGTCATTGCCGGATTGGACCATCAGGCCGTGCAGCAGGTCGCTGATCGAGACCGGGGTGGCCGGGTCGATGAACATCTTGGAAGAGCTGGAGTCCACCTTCCATGCCTTCACCGACACGTTGACCTTCTGGTCCATGGCCAGCTTCTTGTCGCGCAGGGCCTGGAAGGTCAGGTAGGCGGTCATGATCTTGGTCAGGGAAGCCGGTTCCACGCGTGCATCCGGATCCTGGGCGGCAATCACTTGCCCGCTGGTGGAGTCCAGCAGCAACCAGGATTTGGCGGCGATGGTCGGCGGCGGCAGGGTCTGCGCCACTGCGGAAGTCATGAGCAGTACACTGGTTGCCAGTGCAGCGATAATTTTCTTCATAGAGTTCTGTAGGGGTTGCGAAATTAACGGTTGTTCCACAAGGCGATTACCCAGTTCTTGATGTGACCGAGTTTGCGGTGGAAGAAATGGTCTGCGCCGGGAATCACGATCACAGGAATGTCCTGTGGGCGTGCGTAATCCAGCACATCGGTCAGCGGGATGGTTTCGTCATTCTCGCCGTGGATCAGGATAGTGTCGGCCGGGACGTCGGCGATCTGCCACTTGGCGGCGGCGGTACCCACCAGCACCAGGCGCTCCGCCGGGGTGCCGGCAGCGGCCAGGCGCTGCGCCAGGTGCGACTGCACGAAGGTGCCGAACGAGAAACCCGACAGTGCTACCGGCAGGCCCGGGTAGCGCTGCACCATGTAGTTGTACAGGATTTGCATGTCGTCGGTTTCGCCGTGGCCATGGTCATGCACACCCTCGGAGGCGCCGACGCCGCGGAAATTGATGCGCGCAGCCACATAGCCCATGGTGACGAAGGTGCGCGCCAGGGTCTGCGCGACCTTGTTCTCCATGGTGCCGCCGTACAGCGGGTGCGGGTGGGCCACCAGGGCGATGCCTTTCGGCGCACCGGCCGGCATGTCGATCAGGCCTTCCATCAGGCCGGCGCCGCCCTGCAGCGTAAACTTCTCGGAAAACTTGTTCATCATTTGATTTTCAGGCGCTCTACTTCTTTGCCGTTGACCAGGTGGCTGTCGATGATTTCATCGATATCGCTGGTGTCAACGTAGGTGTACCAGGTGCCTTCCGGGTAGACCACGGCCACCGGGCCGTGTTCGCAGCGGTCCAGGCAACCGGCCTGGTTGATGCGCACTTTGCCTGCGCCGTTCAGGTTCAGTTCTTTGCAGCGCTTCTTGGCGTGCTTCTGGGCGGCTTCCGCGCCGCGCGGGCCGCAGCTTTCGCGGCCGTCATCACGGTGGTTCATGCAGAAGAACACGTGATGTTTATAGTATTGGTTGTCGCTCATCGGGTGCCTCTTAGCCTCTAATTCAATGCAGGCGCTTATTTTACCGGGGTTTCCTTGTTCAGCTTGTGCGAAGGGAGCCAAAGGTACCAAAGGGCAGCCAATGGCCACGCCAGCGACAGGAATTGGGCCGCGCCATAGAAGTTCAGGAATTTGCCCTGTACCCAGTTTTGCAGCGTTTCGCTGAAATACGGGTTGGTGGGCGTGGTGTTGACGATCAAGAGGCTGAGCAGCAGCGTGGCCACCGCCAGCCGGCGCTGCGCCACATGGGGCGCGAAAATCAGGCCGCCCAGCATGATCACCCCGATCAGGAAGCCGCCCTGGGCGCCGGGCGTAATCCAGGCAAAGGCGTCGTCCGGGCCGAATTGCAGCGCGGTGGAGAGGGTTTTCACCAGCACCGCGGCCGCCACCAGCATGGCCACCAGCAGCGGGCGCGGGGCCGGCTTGCGCAGGATGCACAGCAGGGTCAGGGCCGCACCCACCATGCCGCAGGCGGTAACGATGGTTTCGGACAGCCAGTACTGCTCCACCGTCAGCGCCAGGTCGGGACGCACCATCGCCGCCAGGTCGATCTCCATATCCAGCAATTCGCTCAGCCACTCGGACAGGATGGGCAGCAGCTGGCCCAGGCCGAACAGGAAGCCTTGCGGGTAGATTTGCGTCAGCGGCCATAGCGCCACCAGCACCAGGCCCTGGCTGGCGTGCTGGGCGAACCAGCGCTGGCGCAGCTTGTACAGGTGGCTGGTGTCCATCAGCTTGTGCGCGCTCAGGGCGCCGAAAAAGGCGCCGATGATGGTGCCGACCGTATTGGTGTAGAAGTCCAGGTTCGATGACACGCGCGTCGGCAGGTAGGTCTGCACCGCCTCCATCGTGCCGGAAACCAGCATGCCGCCCAGGCTGGCCAGCAGGAAGGCCCAGAAGCCGGTCACTTTCGGCCGCATCGCATACACCAGCAGCATGCCGAAGGGGATATAGCCGATCACGTTGATGCCGGCGTCAAATCCGGTCCAGTAGCGCGGCAGCGAGGTCCATTCCAGGAAGATCAGCGGCGACAGGCCCTGGTTCTGCCAGCCGGAGAACGGGAACCAGCTGGCGTACACGATCAGCACCATATATGCCAGCAGCGTGGCGCGCGCGACGGGCGAGCCGCTACGCTCCGGCGGCTTGGCTTCCGGCTTGCGCGGCTCCGGCGCTGGAGCCGGGGCGGGGGCTGGCGTGTCTTCCTTCATTGTTTACTGCTTCGGCATGGCTGCCAGCCAGGCCAGGATATCGGCGGCAATGCCGTCGGTGCCTTCGGCCAGGGCGCTGGCGCCGCCGGCCGCATCGGCGCTCGGCGCGCGCGCGGTGCGGGTGAACGTGCGCTGGTCGACCAGCTTGTGGTTGCGGAATACCGAGGCGCGCAGGGTGATGCTGGCGCTGCTCTGCGTGGCGGTGTCGAAGTTCTGCGAGAACTCGTCGGCTTCAAGGCGCAGCAGGGGCAGGCCGCCGGCGGCATCCGTGGTCGAGACGACCTTGACGCCGGCTTGCGCGATGCGGGCTTTCAGGCGTTGCGACATCAGCTGCAACGGCGTTACGGCCCAGGTGTTGTAGGCATAAGGGCGCGACTGGCGCGCATCGGCGTACATCAGGCGGTAGAACATGCGCTGCGAGTCGAGCGAGGCCGGGCCGCTGACGTCGGCTACCACGATGGCGGGCATCGCGGCAGCCGCGCCGCCGTTGGTGCCGCTGCCTGCCGCCGGCGGCGCGCCGAGCGGGCCGAAGTCGTAGGCGGTTGGCTGCGGGCCCTTGCTGGCGCATCCAGCCAGCGCAGCGGCGATGGCGACGGCGATGAGGATATTCTTCTTCATACGTTTTCCTTATTTGCCAGAAGGATCAAAGCCCGGTTCACCCGGCCCCGGCGGCGTGCCGGGCGCGCCGAACAGGATGCTTTGCGGCCGGTCGCTCAAATTATTCATGGTGCGGCGGATCGCCCGCATCGACGACTTGGTCTCATCCGCCAGCCCGGTCACGCCTGGCAGCGTCTCCAGCTCGATCCCGCTGGCCACCGCCTCCACCGACGTGGTCGCGCGGTCGACCGAAGCCGTGATGCGCTGCACCGCCCCATCCGGCCCTTGCAGCGACTTCGCCACCTTGTTCGCCTCCGTGGCCAGCGTATCGACCGAGCGCAAGGCCTGGTCGCTGCGCGCCACCAGCCCCGGGATCTTCTGCGTCGCCGGCTCCAGCTGCGCCGCCAGGTCCTTGTACGAGCGCGCCGCCTCGCCGATATCGGTGAAAGCCCCCACCATCATCTTCTGGTTGGCAGGGCTGAGCAGGTTATTGAGCTTCTTGGTCACTTCCTCCGCCTGGCCCAGGATCGCGGTGCCGCGCTTCTCGATCTGGTCGAACAGGCCAGGCTGCAGCGGGATATGGCTTGGATTGCCCTTGCTGGTTGCCAGGCGCGGCGAACCGATCGACTCGTCATCCAGCTGGATGTAGGCAATGCCGGTCACGCCCTGGTAGCCCAGCGTCGCATAAGTCGTCTTGGTGATCGGCGTGGCCGGGTCGATGCTCAGGTGGATCAGGATCTGGCCCGCCATCTTCGGATCGAAGTCGATTTCGTCCACCTTGCCCACCTCCAGCCCGCGATAGCGCACCGCCGCTTGCGGGTTCAGGCCCGGGATCGATTGCGTGGTGGCGATCAGGTACGGCTCATACTGCACGCGGTCGCGGTTGAACCAGATGCCGAACAGGATCGCCGCGATCAGCAGCGTGATCGTGAACAGGCCTGTCATCAAAGCGTGAGATCTGTTTTCCATGCCTTGCTCCTTACTCCAGGGCCTCAAGCGCGCGTTTGCCGCGGTCGCCCAGGAAGAATTCCTTGATAAACGGATGATCCGTCTTGATCACCTCGCGTGTCGGCCCAATGGCCAGCACATGTTTTTCCGCCAGCACCGCAATCCGCGTGGACAGCGCAAACAGCGTATCCAGGTCGTGCGTCACCATTACCACTGTCAGCCCCAGTTCGCGGTGCAGGGACTTGATCAATGAAACAAAGCTCTCCGACAAGTCCGGATCCAGGCCGGCGGTCGGTTCGTCCAGGAACAGCAGCTTCGGCTCCAGTGCCAAAGCGCGCGCCAGCGCCACCCGCTTGACCATGCCGCCCGACAGGTCGCTCGGCATCTTGTTCGCATGTTCCGGGCCCAGGCCCACCATATTCATCTTCAGCAGCACCGCATCGCGGATCAGGTGCGAGGGCAGGGTGCCCAGCTCGCACATGGGCTGCGCAATGTTCTCGAACACCGTCAGCGCCGAATACAGTGCACCCTGCTGGAACAGCATGCCCCAGTGGTTGCGCAATTCCTGCAAGTGGCCGGACGATGCCTGCGTAATGTCCTCGCCGAAAATGCGCACGCAACCCTTGGTTGGACGCTCCAGCCCCAGCATCTGCCGCAGCAGCACCGTCTTGCCGGTGCCCGAACCGCCCACGATGGACAGGATTTCGCCCTGCTCGATGGTCAGGTTCAGGTCATTGTGGATCACCGTGCGGCCGAATTTGGTCTGCAGGTTGGTGATCTCCACCACCGGCACGCTGCCGTCCAGCGTCAGCTTGCCCTCGCCTTCAGGGCAGGCGCAGCTTTCTTCTTCCGGTAGGTCGGGCTGCTCATTCATCGGTAGCCGACTCCATTAAAGACGATCGCAAACACCGCGTTCGCCAGGATCACCACAGTAATCGCCGTCACCACCGCAGTGGTGGTGCCGCGTCCCAGGCTTTCGGTATTCGGCTTGATGCGCAAGCCGAAATGGCAGGACACCATCGCGATCAGCATCCCGAACACCGCGCCCTTGAACAGGCCGATGTAATAGTTCGCCAGCGGCACCGCATCCGGCAGCTTCTGCACGAAGTAGCGCATGGACAGGTTCAGCTCCACTTTCGCCGCGATCATGCCGCCGATTAGCGCCGCCGCGTCGGTCCAGATCACCAGCAGCGGCATCGAGATCGCCAGCGCGATCACCTTCGGCAGGATCAGGCGGAAGCCGTGCGAGATGCCCATCACCAGCATCGCATCGAGTTCCTCCGTCACCCGCATCACGCCCAGCTGCGCCGTGATCGCCGAGCCGGAGCGGCCGGCCACCAGGATCGCCGCCATCAGCGGCCCCAGTTCGCGGATGACCGCCATGCCCAGCAGGTTGACCAGATAGATATCGCCGCCGAAATTGCGCAGCTGCTGCGCCGACAGGTAGGACAGCACCACGCCGATCAGGAATCCCACCAGCGCCGTAATGCCCAGCGCCTGGAAGCCGGCATGGAAGATATTGGCCGAGATCTCACGCCATGGCCCGCGCCTCGGGTTGGACGCAAAGCGCGCCAGGTCCTGCACCACGGAGCCGACCAGCTTCAGGAAGCCCTGCATGTGCTCCATGAAGCCAAGGATCCCGAAGCCCAGCGTCGTCACCCAGCCGAAATGCTCCTTGCGCGGACGCGGGCATTCGAGCTTGCCCGCCGCTTCGATCCGTTTGAAGATTTCGTCCTGGCCGTTAACCAGTTTCAGTTTCGCCGGACGCTTATAATCCCAGGCGCCCCACAGCAGCTGCGCGCCGACGTGGTCCAGCATGTCAATGCCGCTCAAATCCCATTCGACCGCGTTGATATCGCGCACATGCGACAGGCAGCCGGAAATGGACTTCATCACGCGCTTGCTCGCGAGCGCATGCACTTGCCAGGTTCCCCCGGCTGATACCGTGCGCCCGTCTGGGCTGACAGATAACGTTGGCTCTTGAGCAATAGGCATGCCGCCAGTGTAAAAGAGTTTCGCCTATGACGCCACTCGCGACGCAGTGGTCAGGCCGCCAGATGCCGCACCTGCCGCGCCGGCGCCGCATGCTCGCGCCCCGCCGCCTGCGAGGCAGGCTTCTGCTTGACCCCGTGCCCGTCGCGCCCCAGCAGCTCCGCCGCCTCACCGGCCGCCATCCCGGTCTCGCCCAGCCAGCGCCCCACCATGACCGCCAGCCGGTCCAGCGCAATGCGGTGCGTCGCATCCGTATTCGCGTAAAGCCAATCCGAAAACGCCATAAACGATTTAAACGGATTGGCCCCCAGCAGCACCGGCACGGTATGCGTGAAGCGTCCCGAATTCGCCACCAGGTCCCAATAGCGCGCAAAGCGCACCAGCCGCTGCATGGTCGAAAAATCAATATCCCGGTTCGCCAGGATCGTATATGGCGGGTAGGGATCGTAGACCATGCCAAATTCCTGCGTATGGCGGATGATCGGCGTGCCGCGCAGCCGCTTCAGGATGCCGAACTGGATCTCGTGCGGGCCCAGTGCCCACAGCTTGTCGAAACCTTCGGCGAAGCTTTCGACCGTCTCGCCAGGCAGGCCCGCGATCAGGTCCACATGCATATGCACGCTCGAATGCTCGCAAAGCCAGCGGATATTGTCGGCCGCCTTGGCGTTATCCTGCTTGCGCGAGATATTCGCCTGCACCACAGGGTTGAAACTCTGGATGCCGATCTCAAACTGTAGCGTCCCGGCCGGGAACTTGGCGATGCCCTCCTTGAGCGCATCCGGCAAGTGGTCCGGCACCAGCTCAAAGTGCGCATAGACCGGATCCTCCGGCGCCGCCGCCAGCTTATCCAGGAAGAACTGCATGATCTTCAGGCTGGTCTTGATATTCAGGTTGAAGGTGCGGTCCACGAACTTGAAGGTACGCGCCCCGCGCGCATGCAGCGCCTCCATCTCCGCCAGGAAGGCGTCGATATTGAACGGCCACGCCGTCTTATCCAGCGAAGAAAGACAGAACTCGCACTTGAACGGGCAGCCGCGTGAAGCTTCTACATATAAGGTACGGTGCGCGATGTCTTCATCGCTATACAGCCCGTATGGAAGCTTGATCTCCGCCATCGGTGGCTGCACGCCCGCATGCACCTTCATCAATGGCTTCGGCCCATTCAGGATCTCGCCGCACAGCTTGGGGAAGGTCACGTCGCCCCAGCCCGTCACCACGTAGTCCGCCAGGCGCGCAATCTCCTGCTCGCCCGTCTCGTGTGAAACTTCTGGTCCGCCAAGGACGATAACCACATGTGGCGCCACGCGCTTGAGCGTCGCCACCAGGCGGCAGGTCTCCTCCACGTTCCATATATAGACGCCGAAACCGACGATCTTCGGCTGCGCAGCCAGGATGCGCTCCACCATCTCGGTCGTCTTCGCACCGATGACGAATTCCTGGATACGCGTTTGCGCCTGCAGCTCGCCCATATTGGCAAGCAGGTAGCGCAGCCCGAGCGACGCATGGGTGTATCGGGCGTTAAGAGTGGAGAGCAGGATCGTCATGATGGAACGTGAATCGCGAAACCTCACATTTTACCCTTGCGCGACGGGCGCCGCTCCGTTATAGTTCTGTCCCTCGCAACGCAGCAACGTCAACGACGAAGCAGCGAAGCGAAAAAGATGGGGTTGACGAGTTATACGAAACACTGCATAATCTCGCTTCTCTGCTGCTGACGAACACAACGCTTCGTCGATAAACGAAAGCAGCGATCTTTAAAAAATT
>NZ_JASATG010000028.1:0-62501 GCF_038440195.1 Pseudoduganella sp. OTU4001
GGCACGTGCGGCTTCAAGCGCGGCGTTGATCGCCATCTTCGCCGGGCTCATTGGGCGGCTATCAGCTACCGGCGCAGGCTGCGGTGCTGGTGCGGGAGGCTGGGCAGGGGCGGCATCGGCTGGCGCGGCGGACATCGGGGCCGGGGCCGGCGCGGGCTCGGCGAACGGCGCGGCGGACACCTGGTCGTGCGCTGCTGCCTGCACTGACGCGGCGGGCATCTGGCCGTGTGCCGGTGCCTGCGATAGCTCGGCGGCCGGCGAGGCTGGCATCTGGCCGTGTGCTGGCGCCGGTGCGGGCGCGGTGGCTGGCGCGGCGGACATCGGGGTCGATGCTGGCGCGGCGGCTGGTGCGGCGGCCGTCGGCACGGTGGTAGCGGCGGCTGGGACGCTGGTCAGGTGCGACGCTGCTGGCGCATTGGCGGCGGCTGCGGCGGCGGGGGCGACTTGCTGGACTGGCGGTGCGGCCGGCACGGATGCAGCGGCGGCAGCGGCAGGCGACGGCTGGCCGACCGGAACGCTCATGCGATCCGCCGTGGCGGCGCTGGCAGCCATGGCGGCGGCCGCTGCGGCACGGGCCGGATTAGCGCCGGCTGGACGAGCCGCTACCGGGGCGCTGGCCGGTTGGCCATCTGCCCCACCGATGCCGGGCCGAAAGGCAAGCATGCGTAACAAGGTCATGGAGAAGCCGGCATATTCATCCGGCGCCAGCCCCAGTTCATTCCGCCCATGCACGGCGATCTGGTAATACAGCTGCACCTCCTCCGCATCGAACAGGGAAGCCAGCCGCACGATATCGTTATATTCCGGCAGGTCGGAAGGCACCGCCGAAGGCACGGTCTGCGCCAACGCGATCCGGTGCAGCAAAGTACCCAGGTCCTGCAAAGCGCCGTTATAAGACAGCGAACGAGACGCCATTTCATCGGCCACCGCCATCAGGTCCGCGCCATCCTTATTGGCCAGCGCATCCAGCAGGCGCACCAGGTAGGACTGGTCCAGCGCCCCCAGCATGCCCTGCACCGAATCCAGCGTGACAGCGCCGGCGGCGTAGGCAATCGCCTGGTCGGTCAGCGACAGTGCATCGCGCATCGAACCATGCGCGCCTTGCGCCAGCAGGCGCAGCGCAGGCTGTTCGAACACGACGCCCTCCTGGCCCAGGATATTCTCCAGGTGGCCCACGATATGCCCCGGCGGCATCTGCTTCAGGTTGAACTGCAGGCAGCGCGACAGCACGGTGACCGGAATCTTTTGCGGATCGGTGGTCGCCAGGATGAACTTGATGTGCTCCGGCGGCTCCTCCAGCGTCTTCAGCATCGCATTGAAGGCGTGGTTGGTCAGCATATGCACCTCGTCGATCATATAGACCTTGAAGCGCGCATTAGACGGTGCGTACACCGCCTGCTCCAGCAACTGCGCCATTTCGTCGACGCCGCGGTTGGACGCCGCGTCCATCTCGACGTAATCGACAAAGCGGCCGCCATCGATCGCGGTACAAGCCTCGCATACGCCGCACGGGGTGGCCGTGATGCCGCCATTGCCGTCCGGGCCGACGCAGTTCAGCGACTTGGCCAGGATACGGGACAGCGTCGTCTTGCCGACACCGCGCGTCCCGGTGAACAGGTAGGCATGGTGCAGGCGCCCGGTATGCAACGCGTGGGTCAGTGCACGGACTACGTGCTCCTGGCCGACCAGCGTTTCAAAGTTCCGGGGACGGTATTTGCGGGCGAGGACTTGATAGGACATGTGCGCGATTTTACCGTAGATGCCGAGGCTGCGGACAACATTAGACGTTCGGCCACACTTCGACTACACTTTGCTTTTTTGATAACTAGACGGCAACAATGAAGAAACTCGTCCTGCTTACCCTGCTGGCCCTGGCCGGTGCCGCCCATGCGCAAGAACGCGAGTGGCTGCCGTATAAGAAATTCCTCGAAAAGACCCGCCTGGACCGCTACTTCGCCCTGCCGCCGGCCGAGCGCGACAAACTGGACATCTACCTGACGCTCAAGCCCTCCAATGCCCAGATCAAGGCGGCGGACATGAACCTGACCGTGGTCCACAATGGCACCCGCACCGTGCTGCCGGTCAGCGAAAAAGGCCACCTGCACCTGACGCCAAACCAACAATGGATCGCGGGCGATGCCAAGATCACCACTACCCAGCCGGCCGGCGAGAAAATCTCCATCGCCTACAACCTCGACGCCGTGGTCCCGGAAGGCACCCAATGGCATTACAACAAGTTGATGGACAGCGTGGACCAGGGTAATGCGGCGATCAGCAAGGTGGCCGGCGCCTTCAGCCTGTTTGCTCCGAATATGAAGTCCGTCCTGCTCAGTTTTGACAAGCCGGCGCAGGTGACGATCCAGTCGCGCTCGGGCACCAAACAACTGGTCAGCGATGCGAAGCACAAGATCCGCCTGCAGCCCGACAAGGCGCTGGTGAAGGAGAATCCGCTGGTGCAGGTATCGAGCCGTCCAATCCAGGCGGAACTCGATACGGAATAAAAAAAGCTGCCGTCGGCAGCTTTTTCACGAATTCAAAGAGGCGAGCCTGATCTGCGGCACTTGCGGTGAACAGCTTTGGCTGCTTCGTTCCCGACCTGACCAGGTTAACCGTGCCACAATGCGCAGGGGCCCGCCCGGCGCAATTATAGGCTATAAACCGAGCTGCTGCCAAATACCGTCCACGCGTGCCTTCACCTCATCGGTCATGGTGATGACGGTGCCCCATTCGCGGCTGGTTTCACCCGGCCATTTATTGGTGGCGTCGATGCCCATCTTGCTGCCCAGACCACTGACCGGCGACGCAAAGTCAAGGTAATCGATCGGCGTGTTGTCGACCAGGGTGGTGTCGCGGGTCGGATCGACGCGCGTGGTAATCGCCCACATCACCTCTTTCCAGTCGCGAATGTCCACATCCTCGTCCACCACGATAATGAACTTGGTATACATGAACTGGCGCAGGAAGCTCCACACGCCGAACATCACGCGCTTGGCATGGCCCGCGTACTGTTTGCGGATTTGCACCACCGCCATGCGGTAGCTGCAGCCTTCCGGCGGCAGGTAGAAATCGGTGATCTCGCTGAACTGCTTCTGCAGCAGCGGCACAAAGACTTCGTTCAGCGCAACGCCCAGCACGGCCGGTTCGTCCGGCGGTTTGCCGGTATAAGTAGAGTGGTAGATCGGATCGCGCCGCATGGTGATGCGGTCGATGGTAAAGACCGGGAACCAGTCCTGCTCATTGTAATAGCCGGTGTGGTCGCCATACGGCCCTTCCAGCCCGTGCTCAAAGCCGGTCGGGTGGTTTTCGTCCGGATAGATATGCCCTTCCAACACGATTTCGGCCGATGCCGGCACGCGCAGTTCGCTGCCGATGGCCTTGGTCAACTCGGTGCGGCTGCCGCGCAGCAGGCCGGCGAATTGGTATTCCGACAGCGCATCCGGCACCGGCGTTACCGCGCCGAGGATGGTGGCCGGGTCGGCGCCCAGCGCAACGCAGACTGGATAAGGCTGGCCGGGATTCTTGATGCAGTGCTCGCGGAAGTCCAGCGCGCCGCCGCGATGCGCCAGCCAGCGCATGATCACTTTATTACGCCCCAACACCTGCTGGCGGTAGATGCCCAGGTTCTGGCGCTTCTTGTTCGGGCCCTTGGTAATAACAAGGCCCCATGTAATAAGGGGCGCCACGTCGCCCGGCCAGCAATGCTGGATCGGCAAGCGGGCCAGATCGACATCATTGCCTTCCCATACAATCTCCTGGCACGGCGCGCCGCGCAGCTCTTTCGGCGACATATCCCACACGGCTTTGACCAGGGAGCCCAGGCCCATCAAGTCCTTGAAGCCTTTTGGCGGCTCGGGCTCCTTCAGCTGCGCAAGCACATGGCCGATCTTGCGCAGCTCGCTGACATCGTCGGCGCCCATGCCCAGCGCCACGCGACGCGGCGTACCGAACAGGTTGCCCAGCACCGGCATGTCGAAACCGGCCGGTTTTTCGAACAGGATGGCCGGTCCGCCGGCGCGCAAGGCGCGGTCGCAGACCTCCGTCATCTCCAAATGTGGCGAGACTGGCAAGCTTGTGCGCTTTAGTTCGCCAATTGCTTGCAGTTGGGAAATAAAATCTCGGAGATCGCGATATTTCATACTTTTTTACGATTTTTTTGCTTCGGACGAGGCGCTTCAGCACTTTTGGTCAAGTCGTTGATTTTATTGGTTTTTGCCAACATGTACACGAGAAAATCATACTCAAAAGTAATAAAGATTGTCCGTGTTAGTATTGACTAGATATATCACCCCTCCTACAATTTGACCTACTTGATGAGGACATGGCCTTTCTGCCAACTTAGTTGTCACTCATTACATTCACGGAGTCCGGGCTCCATCAGACATTTTAAGGAGTGTTTTTCACGAGGCGTCTGCCTCTACCCCGGAAAAAGTTGTGTTGCAACTGGCCCAACAGAATCGCCAGCTTTAGCAAACAATGATGGCGTCCAGTCCCGCGCGACCTGTGCGGCGGTGGACGAAGATAACACTGATGTAACGACTATGGCACGTCGAATTGACCGCGATTTTTACGCGGCGGGGACGCGTTTTGACTCTTACATTTCAGGGGAGTTCTGATGAACAATCAATTCAATGGGTTGCTGCTTAGCGCCCGCCAATGGGCCCGCCAGCCCGCCGCGTGGATTTCCGCGCAGAGCATTTCGGCCCGCGGTCTGCTGACCGCCGCTCAGTCGACTCTGAGCATCTTTGGTATTGTGGCAATTATCGTGGCTTGCGCCATGGTGGCACGTCCTGAACTGGCATCCGACCTGGCGCACGTACTGCGCGGCCAGCCGGCTGCTCCGGCGCAGGTTGTCGTGGCGCCGCCGCTGTCCGAGCTGATGGAAGCCCCGGCTGCCCGTCCAGCCGGCGTGGCGACCGCGGAAGTGCCGCTGACGGCCGAGGAAAAGGCCCTGATGGGCACCAAGAAGCAGCAGGATGCGGTCACCAACTGGCTGGCCAAGCGCTACCGCGTAGCGGGCGATGCGACCAATATGCTGGTTTCCACCGCCTACCTGACCGCGCGTGAAATTAAGCTGGATCCGCTGCTGATCCTGGCCGTGATGGCTATCGAGTCGGGCCTGAATCCGTTTGCGGAAAGCCCAATGGGCGCGCAGGGCCTGATGCAGGTCATGTCCAAGGTCCATACCGACAAATTCCAGGATATGGGCGGCACCCAGGCTGCACTGAACCCGGTGGCCAACATCCGCGTCGGCGCGCTGATCCTGAAGGATTACGTGGCGCGTGGCGGCTCGGTGGAAGCTGGCCTGAAATACTACGTCGGCGCCGGCGCCTTCGACTCAGATGAGGGTTATGGCTCGCGCGTGATGGCCGAATGGAGCCGCCTGAAGCAGGTTTCCGCCGGCAAGAAGGTGCCTCACATCACCCCGCCGCAGGTTGCCGCCGCACCGGCCAAGCCTAAGGAAGCGCCTACCACGGTGGCGCAGGCTGAAAAGCAGATCAGCGCCGACCAGCTGGCTGGCCTGTAATCCCCTCGCCGCCGCTGCACAAAAGCCACCTACGGGTGGCTTTTTCTTTGCCCCAACAAATGTCCACTTTTGTTCCTGACCCCAAAGTGGACAAAAGTGGACAAAAAAATACCCTCCGCGCGGGAGGGTATTTGTGTGGGCTTACGGATGCTTACTTCTTCTTGTCGGCAGCGACTTCGTCGGCGCGCAGCTGGGCGGCCAGCTTGTCCAGCACGCCGTTCACGTACTTGTGGCCATCGATACCGCCGAAGGACTTGGTCAGCTCCACTGCTTCGTTGATGACGACGCGGTAGGGGATCTCGATGTGGTTCTTCAGCTCATAGGCGCCGATCAGCAGCACCGCGTGCTCGATCGGCGACAGCTCGCCGATACCACGATCAACCAGCGGCGCAAACACTTCGCGCAGCTCGACCGATTGCTTGATGGTGCCGCGCAGCAGGTCGGCAAAGTATTCGCCGTCCGCCTTGTCGAAGCCGTGGGCGCCGCGGATGTTGTTGACGACCTTGGTCGCGTCTTCATTGTTCAGCAGCCACTGGTACAGGCCCTGCAGCGCGAACTCGCGCGCGCGGTGGCGCGGGGTGCGGTTCTTGCTCGGGTTGGCGTGGGTCATATTGTCAGTCATGTTCTTACCTTCTTGTTGAATTACTCGTCGTCGCCCTGGTCCTGGTGCAGTTCTTCCAGGGCGATCGACAGGTTGGCCATTTCGACGGCACAGCGGGCCGCTTCGGCGCCCTTGACGGCCATGCGGACCTCCGCCTGTTCGTCGTTCTCGGTGGTCAGGATGGCGTTGGCGATAGGGATGCTGTAGTCCAGGCCCACGCGGGTGATGCCCGCGCCGGATTCATTGGACACCAGTTCGAAATGGTAGGTCTCGCCGCGGATCACGGCGCCCAGTGCGACCAGCGCGTCGAACTGGTTGGACTCGGCCATCTTCTGCAGCACCAGCGGCACTTCCAGCGCGCCCGGCACGGTCACGTGCAGGATGTCTTCGTCTTCCACGCCCAGGTTCTTCAGCTCCTGCAGGCAGGCCGACAGCAGGCCGTGGCAAACGTCTTCGTTGAAGCGCGCCTGCACGATGCCGATGCGCAGGTTTTCGCCGGACAGGTTGGTTTCGTAGGTTGCTACGGTCATGGTGATCCTCTCTTCTTATCAGGTTAAGCCGCGCTTCAGGCGGCAGGTTTGGCCATGTAGCCGGTGACTTCCAGGTTAAAGCCGGTCATCGAAGGCATCTTGCGCGGGCTGGCCAGCAGCTGCATCTTGCTGACACCGACTTCACGCAGGATTTGCGCGCCGATACCGTAGCTGCGCAGGTCCATGCTGGCGGCGCGGCCGGTCGGGCGCAGGTTCTTGTCCAGCGCTTCCAGCTGGCCGAACAGCTGTTCGGCGGTCTCGCCGCAGTTCAGCAGCACCATCACGCCCTGCTCCGCGCCCTTGATCGCCTTCAGCGAGGACGACACGTTCCAGGAGTGGGTGGTGGCTTCGGTTTCCAGCAGGTCCAGGATCGAGACCGGCTGGTGCACGCGCACCAGCGACTCTTTGCCCGGCGCCATATCGCCGTGCACCAGCGCCAGGTGGGCGGCGCCGCTTGGCTTGTCGCGGAAAGCAATCATACGGAAATCGCCGTGTGCGGTGCGCAGCGGACGTTCAGCGATGCGCTCCACCATGCATTCGTTCTGGCTGCGGTAGTGGATCAGGTCCGCAATGGTGCCGATCTTCAGGCCGTGTTCCTTGGCGAATTCCAGCAGTTCCGGCAGGCGCGCCATGGTGCCGTCATCCTTGATGATTTCGCAGATCACGGAAGCTGGCATCAGGCCGGCCATGGCGGTCAGGTCGCAGCCCGCTTCGGTATGGCCGGCGCGCATCAGCACACCGCCCGGCACTGCGCGCAGCGGGAAGATGTGGCCCGGCTGCACGATATCGCTTGGCTTGGCGCCCTTAGCTACAGCCACCTGGATGGTCTTGGCGCGGTCGGCGGCCGAGATACCGGTGGTCACGCCTTCCGCCGCTTCGATCGACACGGTGAAGTTGGTGCCGAAGGAGGTGCCGTTCTTGGCGGTCATCATGGTCAGGTCGAGCTGCTTGCAGTGCTCTTCGGTCAGAGTCAGGCAAACCAGGCCACGGGCGTGCTTGATCATGAAATTGATCGCTTCCGGCGTGACGTGCTCGGCGGCCAGCACCAGGTCGCCTTCGTTTTCGCGGTCTTCTTCGTCGACCAGGATCACCATGCGACCGGCGCGCAGTTCGGCGACGATTTCTTCGGTGCTGGAAATGGACATATTTTTTCCTTTGATGTGAGGCACAGAGCGTTTCTTTGTTAACCCGCTATTTTAAAGGATTTGGCGCAATCCCGCCCCTTGAGCGCCGCCTTTAGGGGTTTTGGCCTAGACTGAACTGTTTTTCCAACCTGATGGAGGCAGCGATGAAGACTAGCGGTTCGGCCGTCTGGAGTGGCGGCATCAAGGATGGGAGTGGGGCAATTAGCACCGTGAGCGGAGCGCTGCAGGGGGCGCCCTATGGCTTTGCCAGCCGGTTCGAGGACAAACCGGGCACCAATCCGGAGGAATTGATCGGTGCGGCGCATGCTGGCTGCTTCACCATGGCGCTGTCTCTGATCCTGGGCGAGGCAGGCCTGACGGCGGAAAAGATGGAAACCAAGGCCGATGTCACGCTCGACAAGGTGGGCGATGGCTACGCCATCACCTCCATCCACCTCACCTTGCAGGCCAAGATTCCCGGCGCCGACAAAGCCAAGTTCGAAGAGCTTGCCAATAAGGCAAAAGTTGGCTGCCCGGTGTCCAAGGTGCTGAACACCAACATCACCCTTACCGCTTCGCTGGTTTAAGCCGGCTGCCGGGGGCGCCAACGCGCCCTCAAAATTTTCCTTGAAGTTTTTAATTGCGACCACTATTATTAAGTCATTCGATGACGGTCGTCATCATTAAACCTCAAAGGAAACCATCATGAACATCAAAGATTCCGTCGTATTTATTACTGGTGCCAACCGCGGCCTGGGCCTGCAACTGGCCAAAGCCGCCCTCGCCGCCGGCGCGAAAAAAGTCTACGGCGCCGCCCGCGATTCCAAGTCGATCACCCTGCCCGGCGTGATCCCGGTCCAGCTGGATGTCACCAACCACGACGAAATCGCCTCCGTCACCCGCGAATACAAAGATGTGAACGTGCTGATCAACAACGCCGGCATCGTCAAGGCTGGCGGCATCCTGGCCGACAACTCCCTTGAGCTGGCCCGCGCCGAACTGGAAACCAATGTGATCGGCCCCATGCTGCTGAGCAAAGGCTTCGCCCCTACGCTGAAAGCCAACGGCGGCGGCGCCATCGTCAACATCCTGTCCGTGCTGGCGTGGCTGAGCCAGGGTCCGACCAATACCTACAGCATGTCGAAATCGGCGGCCTGGGCCCTGACCAACGGCCTGCGCGTTGAACTGGCGCCGCAAGGCACCCAGGTGGTTGGCGCCCACATGGGCTATATGGAAACCGACATGACCGCCGGCTACGAGGTGCCGAAGATCAAGCCGGAAGAGGTGGCAGCGGAGATCTTCGCCGCGCTGGCGGAAGGGAAAGATGAAGTGCTGGCGGACGACCTGACCCGCCAGGTCAAGCAAGGCATCACCGCCGAAGTGCCGGCCTACATCGCCGTCTCCCGCGCCACTGCCTAAGCTTGAAAACCGTAGCGCCCGGGATGCTTACTGCGCCCGGGCTGCTATCGTTTTGGCGACCCACTTGTCCAAATCCCAGCCATGGGTACTGGCCTCGACACCATTGGTAATCGCGACAACAACACCCTTCGGATCAAGTAGCGCAAAGGATGGGTAGACTTTGACGCCAACCTGGTCGAGCAGTTCGCCAGCATCCGCTACAGTACGCCAGTTGAAATTGGTCCTTTTAACGAACTTCCTCGCCTCATCCTTCGAATCGAAGGTAATCGCCAGAACGTCAAAATCTTTGTTTCGCGCAGCGAATTCGTTCAACATGGGCACCTCTTTAATGCACGGCACGCAGTCGCCAAAGTAGAAATTGACGACGGTGTAGCGCCCTATCAAGGCTGCATTGTCGACCATACTGCCATCCATCGCGCGCAGCTTGAATGCCGGGAACCCCGCTCCCGCAGCGAGCCTATATTTGGGCAGGACCATCTTGGCGGTCGCCGCCTCAAGCCTTACCACCGCTGAGGACTGCGTGCCGTTCTTCCGCTTTTCCATGCCAAACGATCTATTCGGCAGCAATTTCTGGAACTGCTCGAATGTGAGTTGCTTGCCCTTTTCATCCTGGTACTCGACACGCTGGTAGCCGGTCAGGTCCATCTGTTCACGGAATTTAAGCTCGGCACCACTGGCCGGTACCCCGGAACTCGCCGGCGCGTTTGCGCAGCACAGCAACAGTAACGCAGCAATGTATAGACGCATCAATCACCCCACTTTGTAAGTTAGAAAGGTATTGGGCAGGTTGAAGCCATGGGCTGGCCGAATTCCGGCCGCCCCGAGCGGGGATCGCTGTTGGCGGAGATGCCGCCTTTGTCCGGATAGTAGAGACAGTATTCGCCCAGTGCGGTCGTCACGCGGTAGATGCGTTTCGGATCGCGCGGGGCGCTGACCAGCTCCATGCGTGGGGCTTCGAGTAGCTTCGGCGGCACGGCCGCGCGCGCCGCTGCAAAGCCTTTCGCCAGGCGCGCAGCCACCGAATCGGGCGCAGGCGAGTAAGTCTGCCCCGCGTCACCGCGCAGCGGACGCTCGGCCGCTACGGCCTTGATCGCTTCGCGCAGCACCTCCGGGGGAATCACGTTCGTCGCGGGCACCAGCGCCGGCTCAGCCGGCTCGCTGGGCTCCACGTGAGTTTCAGCAAGGGCCGGACGTTCTTTCTCTCCCCTCTGGATTTTCGCCACAGGCCTCGTGAGCTTGGAAATGGCAGCCGCCTTTACCTGAATGTCGAGCTGCTGTGGTTTGGGCAGCAGTATCTGAACCCATTCACGCCGATCCTTTACCTCTGGCACAGGTACCGGGCGGCTTGCCCACCAAAACAGCGCCAGGTGCGCCACGACTACAATCGCAAGGCGTATGGCGCCGCGATTATTAGTGCGCCCCATCCAGGAATTCGCGATATGCGCTCAAAGTGTCAGGCTGGCTCATCGCATTCATATGGCCCGCCTCGCTGGCTGCCACAAAGCGCTTGCGCTGGTTATCAAGGCTGTCGAACAGTGCACGCGCGGTATGGATGGGCGTCTGGTTATCTTTGGCGCCGTTGATTACCAGCACCGGGCCCTGGAAGCTGCGCAGGGCCGCGCGGTTATCAACCGCGAGCAGATTCTCGTCCAGGTTGACACGCACGAAGGGTTTGGCGAACCAAGGGATGGTGTTATCGACATAGGCCCGCGCATCGGTGCCGGTCGCTTCCAGCACCACGGCATCCAGTGGGCGCTTGCCGGCCAGTTTGGCGGCCACGAAGCTGCCGAACGAATGTCCATGCACCACCAGCTTGCCTTTGGTGGTGGCGCGCACGTGGTCGTACAGGGCCAGGGTTTCGCGCTCCAGGTCCGGCAAATCGAACGCCGAATCAGGCGCTTCGCTGCGGCCAAAGTCGTGGTAGTCGAAGCTGATGATGTTTGCGTTCAGTTCCGCGAAAGGCTTGCCGAAGTAGGCTGCATTGGTGTCAACGCGCACGCCGGCGCCCATGAAATACAGGACGGTGAACTGTGCGTCCGGCTTATGCATGAAAATCCCACGGCTGATGGCGCCGCCGGGATGGGTGAACTCGATATTGTCGATCTTGTAGGCCGGCGTGGCTTTCTTCAAAACCGCCAGTTTCCCCGTATCCTTGGGGATGAAGCTACGTGAGGTGACGTTGACGGTGGTGCACGCGGACAGCGCGACCGCCAGCAAGGTATATGCAGCCAAAGACGAGTAACGCATTGGGGAACCCAGGAGGTTGATCGGAATGCGAGTTTAGCATTCTGACAACTCCTGCACTCCCGAAAATTGTAACAATGTCTACATGGCTGCGACCGAAATGCATAGCACCGAGTGCTACACTATCCAACGGCCGAAGACTTTCGCTGAGCAATGCCGGCGAACTTAAGGAGATATGTGTTGAGCAGGAAAATTAGCGAAGACGCGAGAATGCTTCGGGAGCTGCTCGAAACAGCAGAAAGCCTGAGTTCGTATGGCGTCATGTCGACGCCAGAACTTGGGCGTGTACGTGCTCTTTGCCAGGAGCCGCCAGAATATACGCCTGATCGCGTTATCGAAATTCGGACCAGCAAAGCCAGAATGAGCCAGGCAGTCTTTGCCACGTTTCTTAACGTGAGCGTTTCAACCGTGCAGAAATGGGAATCACCGACCGCTGGAAAACGTCCCAGCGGTGCGGCGGCAAAGCTGCTTCAGTTAGTTGAAATCAAAGGCATTGAAGCGCTGATTATTTGAGCGACAGCATGCGCTCCACGTAGCGGGCGATCAGGTCGATTTCGAGGTTGACCTTGGAGCCGGCTTTCAGGTGTTTGAGCGTGGTGACCTGGATGGTATGCGGGATCAGGTTGATCGAGAAGGCGCAGCCAGTGGCGCTGTCTTCGACGCGGTTGACGGTCAGAGACACGCCGTTCACCACAACGGAGCCTTTGTAGGCCAGGTACTTGGCCAGGTCGCGCGGAGCTTCGATCACCAGTTCGTGCGATTCGCCAACCGGCTCGAACTTGCGCACCACGCCGAGGCCATCGACGTGGCCGGAAACCAGGTGGCCGCCCAGGCGCTCGGCCAGGGTCAGGGCTTTTTCCAGGTTCACTTCGGTGGTGGTGTCGAGGCCGACGGTCTTGTTCAGGCTTTCGCGCGAAACATCGACGGTGAAGCCGGTGGCGGTCTTCTCGACCACGGTCATGCACGCGCCGTTCAGGGCGATCGAGTCGCCCAGGCCGACGTCGGCCATTGGCAGGCCGCCTGCATCAACGTCCAGGCGCACGCCTGCATCGGCGCCGCCTGCCAGCGGGGTGACGGATTTGATTTTGCCGACTGCGGCTACGATTCCAGTAAACATAGTGTTCTTCAGTGAGGGTTGAATCGGGCAAGGATACGCAAATCGGCGCCGACTTGCTTAACCTCGTGGAATTTCAGGTTGTGCTTTCCGCTCAGCTCCGTGAGGGCGGGCAGCGCGAACATGCCTTGGGCGTCGCCCAGCAGCGTGGGCGCCAGGTAGACCAGCAGCTCGTTGACGCAGCCTTCGCGGATCATGGAGCCATTCAGCTTGCCGCCGGCTTCGACGTGCAGTTCGTTGATCTGGCGGCGGCCCAGCTCGCGCATCAGTTCGGGCAGATCGACCTTGCCGTGGGCGTTGGGCAGCACGATGATTTCGGCGCCTTTGTCGCGCAGGGCTGCTTCCTTTTCGGGATGGTGGGCGGCAGCGATGATCCAGGTGCCGCCGCCTTCCAGCACGCGTGCCTGCGGACTGATGTCGAGTTTGCTGTCGACCACGATGCGGCGTGGCTGGCGCGGGGTTTCGACGGCGCGCACATTCAGCTGCGGATCGTCGGCCTTGACGGTGCCGATGCCGCTCAGGATGGCGCAGGCGCGGGCGCGCCAGGCGTGGCCGTCGGCGCGCGCTTCGGGGCCGGTGATCCATTGGCTTTGGCCGTTATGCAGGGCGGTCATGCCATCCAGGCTGGCGGCGGTCTTCATGCGTACCCATGGCAGGCCGTGGCGCATGCGGTGGAAGAAGCCGATGTTCATTTCGTAGGCCTGCTCGGCCAGCAAGCCGCTGCTGACCTGGATGCCGGCGGCGGCCAGGCGTGCCATGCCGTTGCCGGCGACCAGGGGGTTGGGGTCTTCCATCGCGGCGACCACGCGGCCCAGGCCTTCGCGCACCAGGGCGTCGGCGCAGGGCGGCGTGCGGCCGTGGTGGCTGCAGGGTTCCAGCGTGACGTAGGCGGTGGCGCCGCGCACGTCGTGGCCGCGTCGCTTGGCGTCCTTGATGGCCTGGATTTCGGCGTGGTCCTGGCCGGCGGCTTGCGTGACGCCTTCGCCGACCACTACGCCGTCGCGCACGATCACGCAGCCAATGCGTGGGTTGGGCGAGGTGGTGTAAAGGCCTTTTTCTGCCCATTGCAGGGCGAGCTGCATGCCTTCGAGGTCGCTGTTGATGTTCATATGCTTGCGCAGGTGGCCGGTTCCAGGGCGGGGTCGCACAGCCGCGCCCTGCCCTGCATATTGATCTTGATATTGCGCTGCGCGCCGGCCAGTTCAAGGGTGATGGTGCCAAAGTTGGCGGCATTCGGGTGGGCGGCGCGGCAGCTGCGTCCTGCTGCATTATATGCGACGTAAAAAGGGGCGGTGGCGTCGGTGAATCTTGCCCGGATGCGCAGGCGCTCCGGGGGCGGCTTGTGGCGGTGCAGGATTGGCTCGCCGGCGTCGGGGCTGCGGTTGGTGTTGGTGTCTTGCAGGATTAGCCAGCCTTGCTGCCAGTCGCCGTTTTCGCTCAGCAGCGTGACCACGCGGCGGCGGGCGATGGCCTGGGCACGGGTTTCATTGATTGCCGCCAGCAGGTCGGCGGAGGCGGCGCGCAACTGGCGGCCGGCGAGCATATTGCTTAGGTCGGGCATCGCGCTGGCGAACAGGATGGAGAGGATGGCCAGGACGATCAGGAGCTCCAACAAGGTGAAGCCCGGCAGGCCAGGCGCCTGCGAGGTCGCCAGGCGGGGCCGCAGCGCGGAGGCGCGGCGGGCGGCGGCGGGCTTTAGCGCCAGCAGCCGGGGCCGGGGCCGCTGGCGAGGTGCAGGCCGGTGCTGGTGAGGATCAGGCGTTGGCATCGGATGTCCTTGAAGTTGCTGTCTACGTTGGCGGTGCCGGGGGTGGCGATGAGCTGGATGCAGTCGCGGATTTCCTGGCCGTCGCAGGCTTTGCCTTCGACCTCGTAGGCGCTGCTGCGGGCGGCGCGGCCGGACCACCAGCGGAACTGGCTCTCTGCCTCGCCTTGCCCGGTGGCGGAAAAAGCGATGTAGGTATTGAAGCGGGTGAAGTGGCGCTCTTGCTGCTGCATCAGCTCCTGCAGCGTGGCTTGCGCTTCGCTGCGGCGCATGCGGATGACGGCTTCGTTCCATACCGGCATCGCGGCAGAGGCGAGTACCGCGACGATCGCGATGGCGACCAGGATGCCGATCAGGCCTTCGCCATTGGCGTGCCTGGCGTTCATTGGCCGCCCTCCCCGCTGGCGGCGTCGTGCAGCGCTTGCCAGTCCATGATTTCGCGCCAGCTGTAGCGGTGGACCGGGACTGGGGGCTTGAAAGTGGCCTGCAGCACGGCCTCTGCACCGGGCCTGCTGCCCAAGCCGATCACGGTGACGCGGTAGTAATGCTCAGGTGGCGTTCCGGCGGGCGCGCCCGGTGGGATGTAGGCGATGCGTTCGACCAGGTAGCGTGGGCGGCGGAATGGCAGGACGCCTTGTCCGGTCTCCATGGCGGCGCCGGTCAGGGCGCCATATTCGGTACCGCCATTGCCGGCCAGGTCGACGGTTTGCCAGGCTGGCGTCGCCTCGCTGGCGGGCGTGCCGGGGTCGCGAGCTGGCACTTCGAGCGGCACGCCGAGGCCGGCGTTGATGTCGCGTTCTGCGTCTGTCATAGCATCCTCCGCTGCCTGGAAGGCGATCAGGCGGTCTCGTTCGGAACGGGCGGACTTCTCGCCCAGCATGGCCATTTGTGCTGCGGATGCGCCCAGTGCCAATGCGGCCAGCAGCAGCAACAGCGTGACGGGGAGCGTGATGCCGCGCTGCTTGCGTTTCATGACGGCGCCCTATTGGTTGCGCAGCGCTACGGATGCGGTGAACAGGCGGCGCGTGCGGTGGCGCATCGCGGGCGGAAGGCCCGCTTCGTCAATGCGGGCTTCAGGGTCGGCGCCTGGCAGCAGTTCGTAGCGGCTTAACTGGCTGCCGGGACGCGAGCCTCGTTCGCCGTGCAACAGCAATGCGATCCGCACGCTGGTAACGCGCTGCCAGCCGTCGGGGCCTATTGCGTTGATGGCGCTGGCAGTAAGGTGGCGGTTGGGGATGCCGTCGCGTGGGGTGTCGGTGTCAATTGCGTACAGGACGTGGAAGGCATCCACGCCGCGTATCACCGCGTCGGCGCCCCAGCCGTGCTCGCCTTTGTATTTGCAGCGCAGTTCGGCGACACCGTCGCTGGCGCGGGCGACGTAGAAAATGCTCCAGGCCCATTCGCCGGCCTCGGACGGGAAGCCGGCGCAGTTGAGCATTGCGCTGCCGCCGCCCGCGCCAGGATTGGCTGCGGGCGCGTAGCGGATGGCGAGTACGTCGCTGCCATTGATGGCGGGAAGCGGAGCACCCATGCCGTCCGACTGGCTCGCAACGCTGGCGGCGTCACGGCCCTCCACTGCCAGCGCGGCGGGCGCGGATGGCGGGGTGGCGTCGGGTTCGCCGGGGTAGCCGGCCTGGCGCAGCGCTTGGCCAATCACGGCCAGGACGAAGCGGCCGTTGTCGTCAATGCGGGTGTTGGCGCCGTTGAACATGAAGTCGCCGGTTGATGCGTGCAGCAGCGTGGCTGCCACCACGGCGACCAGGAGGCTGAGCATCATGGCGACCAGGACTTCGGCCAGGGCCAGGCCGCGTTGGTGTATGGTCATTGGCCGCCTCCAAGGGTGGGCCCGGCGGACGGCGGTGCGGGCACGGCGGGCAAGGCGACCGGCAGTACGAGCTGTGGCGCGGTGTTCGTGGCGGAGTACGCCGGCTGGCGGCTGCGCCAGCCGACCTTGATGACGATGGTGGCGTCCGGGCTGCCGGAGCACGCCCATTGCAGCGCGCCACCTGATGCGGCGGCGTCCCTGCAAACTGAGGCGCGGGCGCCTGGCAAGCTCGCCGACAGGTGCTGGCGGAACTCATCCAGCTCGCGCGCGGCAAGCGTGCTGGTGTCGCATGGTGTATCGGTGCAGGTGCCTGGCGCCGCCGGCGCGGGCGGCGCCTCGGAATCAAATCCCAGGTAGGAAGAGGACTGCGCCGCGTTGGCGCGGATGCGGTCGGCGAGCGAGGCGGCGGCTTGCAGGGCTTCGTTCTGCAAGGCCGTTTCCTGCCGTGTGCGCATGGCATAGGCCTGCATCGCCAGCGCGCCGACCAGCCCAACAGCCAGCAGCAGCACGGCAACCAGCACTTCCACCATGGTAAATCCCGCAGTTGGACGACGCATGGCGCAGCCCTCCCCTGCTGATCAAGTTAGCCAGCAGCGGTCAGGCGGGTTTGAGAAATATCAAGCCTTGGGAGAGAGCTCTTGACCGTCGCCAACTTCTTCGATCGCGTCCTGGAACTCAGCCAGGTCTTCGAAGTTCTTGTAGACGGAAGCAAAGCGGATATACGCCACCTTGTCGAGGCGCTTGAGTTCAGCCATGACGAGCTCGCCAACGTAGACGGAGTCGACTTCACGCTGGCCGCTGGTCAACAGCTTTTCTTCGATGGAGGCGATGGCCTTGTCGACTGACTCAGCCGCAACGGGGCGCTTGCGCAGGGCCAGCATCAGGCTGGCGCGCAGCTTCTCAGCCGCGAACTCGGTGCGGCTGCCATTTTTCTTGACCACATACGGCATGGTCAGTTCAATGCGTTCCCAGGTGGTGAAACGCTTATCGCAATTGACGCAGCGCCGGCGCCGCTTGATGGCGTCCCCCTCCTCCGACACGCGCGTGTCGAGGACCTGGATATCATCGTGCTGGCAAAACGGGCATTTCATGGAGGTGCGTCTCTTATTATGTAATGAAAAAGCGCCGGACCTTTCGGCCCGGCGCCTTGATAGTACCAACCGCGTGCTTAGGCGTAAACAGGGAATTTATCAGCCAGCACTTTCACAGCGGCTTTCACGCGCTCGATGGTTGCTGCGTCGTGCGGGTTATCCAGCACGTCGGCGATCAGGTTGCCCACTTGTTCCGCTTCGGCTTCCTTGAAACCGCGGGTGGTGAAGGCTGGCGAGCCCAGACGGATGCCGGAAGTCACGAATGGCTTCTGCGGGTCGTTCGGGATGCCGTTCTTGTTGCAGGTCATGTGCGCCTGGCCCAGGATCGCTTCCGCTTCCTTACCGGTCAGGTTCTTGGCGCGCAGGTCGACCAGGAACACGTGCGACTCGGTGCCGCCGGACACGATGCGCAGGCCGCGCTTGATCAGGGTCTTGGCCAGCACGTCGGCGTTCTTCACCACTTGCTGCTGGTAGGCCTTGAATTCTGGGGACAGCGCTTCCTTGAACGCCACTGCCTTGCCGGCGATCACGTGCATCAGCGGGCCGCCCTGGATGCCTGGGAAGATCGCGGAGTTGATGATCTTTTCGTGTTCGGCCTTCATCAGGATGATGCCGCCGCGTGGGCCGCGCAGGGACTTGTGGGTGGTGGAGGTCACGAAGTCGGCGTGCGGCACTGGATTCGGGTACAGGCCAGCGGCGATCAGGCCGGCGTAGTGGGCCATGTCGACCATGAAGTAGGCGCCGACGGACTTGGCTACCTTGGCGAAGCGCTCGAAGTCGATCTTCTTGGAGAAGGCCGATGCGCCGGCGATGATCAGCTTTGGCTTGTGTTCCTTGGCCAGCGCTTCCATGGCGTCGTAGTCGATATCTTCTTCCGCGGTCAGGCCGTAGGAAACGACGTTGAACCATTTGCCGGACATGTTCAGCGCCATGCCGTGGGTCAGGTGGCCGCCTTCGGCCAGCGACATGCCCATGATGGTGTCGCCTGGTTTCAGCACGGCGAAGAACACGCCCTGGTTAGCCTGGGAGCCGGAGTTAGGCTGCACGTTGGCGGCTTCGGCGCCGAACAGCTGCTTGACGCGGTCGATGGCCAATTGCTCAACGACGTCGACGTTCTCGCAGCCGCCGTAGTAACGCTTGCCTGGGTAGCCTTCGGCGTACTTGTTGGTCAGCTGGGAGCCCTGGGCTTCCATTACCGCTGGCGAGGTGTAGTTCTCGGAGGCGATCAGCTCGATGTGGTCGTGCTGGCGCTTGTTCTCGTTCTGGATGGCGGCAAACAGCTCCGCGTCAACGTTGGCGAGGGTGTGATCTTTTGCGAACATGAAATTACTCCAGTTTTTTAAGGCAGATTGGATCGAATCGGGAGCCAAAAGTGACAGGACAGCCGAGTCGTGCTCTTCCATCGAGGCTGCCCAGGCGAACGGCTGTTTGAAATCTCACGTTCCCCGGTGGTTGCCCACCTCTCACCAGCGGCGCTATGCAGCCAGCTGGTTTTTCGCCAGTTACGTGAGACAGTAATGGAGCCAAGATTGTAATTTAACTGGCAAATATCGGCAATCGTTTGGCTGGTTTCGACTTATTTCGCCTTTGATTCGGCCTAGAACCGGTAAACCGGTGTCTGACCCTGTGGGTAAGACACCGGTTTACCGGTTTTGATAGAATCAAGCCTTCAATATTGGGAGTTCGACCATGATCGTGTTAGTTACCGGCGCCACCGCCGGTTTTGGCGCCGCGATGGCGCGGGTTTTCGTGCAAAACGGCCATAAGGTGATCGCCGCCGGCCGCCGTGCCGAGCGCCTGGAAGGCCTGGCCGCCGAACTCGGCCCCAACCTGCTCCCGGTCAAACTGGACGTCACCGACAAAGCCGCCATCCAGTCTGCCCTGGCCTCCCTGCCGGCCGAATGGAAAGAAATCGACGTCCTGATCAACAACGCCGGCCTCGCGCTGGGCGTCAAAGGCGCCCACGAAGCCCCGCTGGAAGACTGGGAAACCATGATTTCCACCAACTGCACCGGCCTGGTCACCATGACCCACGCCCTGCTGCCCGGCATGGTCGAACGCGGCCGCGGCACCATCATCAACCTGGGCTCGGTGGCCGGCCACTACCCCTACCCGGGCGGTAATGTATACGGAGCCACCAAAGCCTTCGTCGAACAGTTCACGCTGAACCTGCGTGCCGACCTGATCGGCACCGGCGTGCGCGCCACCAATATCGCGCCCGGCCTGTGCGGCGGTACCGAATTCTCCAACGTGCGCCTGAAGGACGACACGGCGGCAGCCAAGGTCTACGAAGGCACCACCCCGCTTACGGCCGACGACATCGCGAACACGGCTTTCTGGATTGCAACATTGCCGCCACATATCAACGTAAATTTGATCGAATTGATGCCAACTTGCCAAGGATTCTCCCCTTTCGCCATCAAACGCAGCTAAAATGCCGGGCGCATATAAGGGAAAACCGTAAGCAATTGTTACGAGATTGTGCAAATCAACGGAATCGCCTAATTATTTGGCGTAAAATGTTGCCCATTCTCATTTAGTAGCCGATTTATCTATGTCGTCTGAATTCACCTGGGATGTCCGCGTTTATTACGAAGACACGGACGCCGGCGGGATTGTCTATTACGCGAACTATTTAAAGTTCTTCGAGCGCGCACGCACGGAATGGTTGCGCTCCCTTGGCGTGAACCAGGACATCCTGCTGCGTGAGCACGACGCCATGTTTGTGGTCAAAAATGTCAGCGCGGACTACCACGCGCCGGCACGTTTGGACGATGTAATAAAATTGACGCTTCGTATCGAAAAGCTGGGACGCGCATCGATCCAGTTCGTCCAGGAAGCGTGGTGCGGCGAGCGCCTGCTGAATACCGCCCACGTCAAGGTTGGCTGCGTTGATTCGGCCCTGCGCCCGCGCGCTGTTCCGGATGCCGTAGCGGCCCGCATGCGCGCATAATAATTAGATTGAGAAATAATGAACGTCACTCAAGACCTCTCCTTCATCTCCCTCATCACCAACGCTCATCTGATCGTTCAGTTGATCATGGCGCTGCTGCTGGCCATCTCCGTGATGAGCTGGAGCTATATCTTCAAGAAGCTGTTCGACGTGCGCGGCGCGCGCAAGCAAACCATTGAATTCGAAAAGACCTTCTGGGCCGGCGGCAACCTGCACGCCCTGCACCAGAGCGCCGGCAGCAACCGCGCCAACAGCGGCGCGCTGGCGCGCATCTTCGAAGCCGGCATGGGCGAGTTCATCAAGGGCAAGCAAGCCGCTGCCGCCAGCCGCGACATGGACCTGGGCGCAGTACTGGACGGCGCCCGCCGCGCCATGCGCGCCGCCTTCCAGCGCGAAATGGATGCACTGGAAGCCCACCTGGCCTTCCTGGCCTCGGTCGGTTCGGTGTCGCCGTACATCGGCCTGCTCGGTACCGTGTGGGGCATCATGAACGCCTTCCGTGGCCTGGCCAATGTGCAGCAAGCCACCCTGAGCGCCGTGGCGCCAGGTATTGCGGAAGCGCTGATCGCTACCGCTATCGGCCTGTTCGCCGCGATCCCGGCCGTGGTGGCGTACAACCGCTTCTCGCACGATATTGACCGCCTGGCGATCCGCTTCGAGAGCTTCGTTGAAGAATTCTCGAACATCCTGCAGCGCCAGTCCCGTTAAAAGGCGAAACTGAAGATGGCCTCTTCCCTCTCCAGCAGCATGCGCGGCGGCCGCGGCCGCAAGCTCAAGTCCGAGATCAACGTCGTGCCTTACATCGACGTGATGCTCTGCCTGCTGATCATCTTCATGGTGATGCCGACCTCGAACAACCCGCAGTCGATCGACCTGCCGCACGCTGAAAAAGCGGTGCGCCCACCGGACGCCTATATCCAGGTGCAGCTGAAAGCCAATGGCTCGCTGTCGATCGGCGTGGCCGGCAAGGCCGCCGAAGCGCCGGAAACCGAGCCGAACCGCGATGCCCTGGTGCGCAAGCTGCGCGCCATGCATGAACAATATCCCGAGTATCCGGTGCTGATCGCCGGCGACAAGGAAAGCAAGTACGACGACGTGATCCAGCTGATTTCCGAAGCCAAGAAAATGGGGATTAACCGCGTTGGTCTGGCAACGAAGTAAGGCATGGCAATGACGATGGCGAATGCAGGCGGACCGTACCGCGTGCCCAAGCGGCACGGCGGTACGCGCGCGTTTGTACTCGCCCTGGCCATGCACTGCCTGCTGTTTGCGTTCCTGTGGGTGGGCATCCGCTGGAACAATGATCCGACCGGCGTCGATGCCGAGATCTGGGACATGACCACGCAGATGGCCGCGCCGCAAGCCGAGCCGCAACCGGAGCCCGAACCGGAACCGGAGCCGCCTGCCAAGCCGCCGGAGCCGGAAGCGCCGCCGCCGGAAGTGGTGAAGCCGCCGCAGCCTGATCCGGAGATCGCGCTGCGCAAGCAGAAAGAGAAGGAAAAGAAGGAACTGGAAGAGAAGAAGCTGGCCGAGCTGAAGAAGAAAAAAGAAGAAGAGAAGAAACTGGCCGAGCTGGAGAAAAAAGAGAAGGCTGAAAAAGAAAAAGCCAAGAAACTGGCGGAACTGAAAGAGAAGGAAAAGCTGGCCAAAGTCCGTGAAGCGGAAATGAAACGCATCATGGGTACGGCCGCAGCCGGCTCCACCGGCACGGCAGCCAGGTCCACCGCACCGCGTCTGGACGATGGCTATAAAGCTGCGATCGTGACGAAGATTCGAAGCTTCCTGAACTATCCAGGGCAGGAAGATGTCGAAGCTGTCTACACCATCACCCAGCTGCCGACTGGTGAAGTAATGGGCGTCCGCAAGGTAAAATCCAGCGGCGTCGCGGCTTACGATACCGCGATCGAAAACGCGATCCGCAATGCCTCCCCGCTGCCAAAGCGCAAGGACGGCACGGTGGAACGTGAGATCACGGCGACCTTCAAACTCAAGGAAATGCGGCAATAAGGATCGTTAGAATGTTGAACAACGCAAAAACCCTGTTCGTAGTGGCCGGCGCCGCGTTTGCGCTGTCGGCACAGGCACAGCTGCGCGTCGAAATTTCCGGCGTGGGCAGCAACCAGATTCCGGTAGCAATCGGCCCTTGCGCCAACGAGGCGGCAGCGCCAGCCCAGATCTCGGAAATCATCAAGGCCGACCTGACCCGCAGCGGCATGTTCAAGATCATCGACGCTGGTGCGACCACCAACCTGATGCAGCTGGACGCCACCAGCTGGAAAGCGCGCGGCGCCGACGCCTTCGCGGCCTGCTCCGTGCAGCCGCTGGGCAATGGCTACTTCGACGTGCAGTACCGCCTGCTCTCCACCGGCGCCGGCAACGACCTGTCCACCATGAAGACCCAGGTGCCAAGCCAGTACGGCCGCCTGGCCGCGCACAAGATCGCCGACGACATCTATGAAAAGCTGACCGGCATCAAGGGCGTGTTCTCGACCCGTATCGCCTATGTGGTCCAGCAAGGCAAGCAGTACCGCCTGGAAGTAGCGGACGCCGACGGCGAAAACGTGATCCCGGCCCTGACTTCGACCGAGCCGATCATCTCCCCTTCCTGGTCGCCGGACGGCACCAAGGTGGCTTACGTTTCGTTCGAGCAGCGCAAGCCGGTGGTCTACGTGCAGAACCTGGTAACCCGCCAGCGCACCGTGATCGCCAACGAGAAGGGCAATAACTCGGCGCCGGCCTGGTCGCCGGATGGCAGCAAGATTGCAGTGGCGCTCTCGAAGACCGGCAACACCCAGATCTTCATCGCCAATGCGGACGGCTCCGGCCTGCGCCGCCTGACCACCGGTTCCACCATCGACACCGAACCGCAGTTCAGCCACGACGGCCAGTACGTGTACTTCACCAGCGACCGCAGCGGCGGCCCGCAGATTTATCGCATGAGCGTCAACGGCGGCGAAGCGCAGCGTGTGACGTTCGGCTCTTCCTACAATATCAGCCCGCGTATTTCTTCCGATGGCAAGACGCTGGCTTATATTTCGCGGCGCGACGGCGGCGCCTTCCAGCTGTTCGTACTGGACCTGGAATCGCGCCAGGAGCAACGCCTGTCCGACACCACCAGCGACGATTCGCCGAGCTTTGCTCCGAATGGCAAGTACATCTTGTACGCCACTCAGAACGGCGGCCGCCGCTCGCTGGCCATCGCGTCGACAGACGGCCGGGTTAAGCAGCGCCTGAGCATTCAGGCGGGCAATATCAAGGAGCCCACTTGGGGTCCTTTCATGAAGTAAAGAAGAAGTAAACGAGAAGTAGCACCTTTAACGACCAGGAGAAATAAAAATGCGTAATGTAAAACACGTAGCCTTCATCCTCAGCATCGCTTCCGTACTGGCAGCTTGCTCGAGCACCAAGCCAGTGGAGAAAGCACCTGAAGTGGTTGAAAAGCCAGTGGCTCCAGTAGCCCAGCCTGACACCCGCGCGGTTGCCCCAGTACAAGCTCAAGTTGACGAACTGGATATCCCAGGCGGCAAGCTGGCTAACCGTTCCGTGTACTTCGACTTCGACAGCTACGTTGTTCGCGAAGACGGCAAGGAAGTGGTGTCGAACCACTCCGGC
This sequence comes from Pseudoduganella sp. OTU4001, assembly GCF_038440195.1. Lineage (NCBI taxonomy): Bacteria > Pseudomonadati > Pseudomonadota > Betaproteobacteria > Burkholderiales > Oxalobacteraceae > Pseudoduganella > Pseudoduganella sp. OTU4001. The sequence continues at coordinate 23,803 of NZ_JASATG010000028.1, forward strand.
TACCTGGTGAAGAACGCCCAGCGCTCCATCCTGATCCAAGGCAACACCGACGAACGCGGTGGCTCCGAGTACAACCTGGCCCTGGGCCAGAAGCGCGCTGAAGCCGTGCGCAAGTCGATGGCAGCCCTGGGCGTGCCAGAAGCCCGCATGGAAGCCGTTTCCCTGGGCGAAGAGAAGCCAAAAGCTGAAGGCCACACCGAAGAAGCATGGGCACAGAACCGCCGTGCTGACATCGTGTACAAAGCCAAGTAATCTTCCGGCTTAACATGACGCACAAGGGGCAGCGCGCAGTTTATACTGCGCCCTGCCCCATTTCTTTTTTGTGCAAGGAAGATCGATGAAATTCACCAAGTCTGCCCTGATGGCAGCCCTGTTCGCCGCCACCCTGCCCCTGAGCGCCTCCGCCGGCATCTTCGACGACGAAGAAGCGCGCAAAGCGATTACCGACCTGAAGGCCAAGGTCTCCAAGCTGGAAGCGGACCTGAAGAACCTGATCGACACCAAGACCGACAAGAGCGCCACGCTGGACCTGATCGCTGGCCAGGACCAGATGCGCGAAGAGATTTCGCGCCTGCGCGGCCAGGTCGAAATCCTGCTCAATGAAATCCAGGTGGCCCAGAAGCGCCAGAAGGACTTCTACACCGACCTCGACGCCCGCATCAAGAAACTGGAGCCGCGCCAGGTCACCATCGACGGCCAGACCACCTCCGTCAACATGGACGAACAGAACGCCTACGACAACGCCATGGCGCAATTCAAGAGCGGCGACTACAAAGGCGCCGCCAACGCGCTGCAGGACTTCGTCAAGCGCTTCGGCGCCTCCGCCTACGCCTCCAACGCCCAGTACTGGCTGGGCAATGCCTACTACGCCCAAGGCGACTGCAAGAGCGCCATCACCGCCCAGCAGCTGGTGGTAAAGAACTGGCCGGACAACCCGAAAGCTGCCGACGCCATGCTGAACATCGCCAGCTGCCAGACCGAGCTGAAGGCCGTCAACAATGCCAAAAAGACACTCCAGGACCTGATCAAGGCCTACCCTGGCACTGCGGCGGCGGCGACCGCCAAGGAACGCCTGAAAGGTAAATAAAAAGTACTGGCGGGCATTTGACAGCTGGGTCAGTCCAGCCTATAATCTCGCTTCTTCTTTCGACGGGTCGTTAGCTCAGTTGGTAGAGCAGCGGACTTTTAATCCGTTGGTCGCAGGTTCGAGCCCCGCACGGCCTACCATTCGAATAGAGGAACCTTGGGTCGTTAGCTCAGTTGGTAGAGCAGCGGACTTTTAATCCGTTGGTCGCAGGTTCGAGCCCCGCACGGCCTACCAAGATACGCAAGGAAGCCCACGAATTTCGATTCGTGGGCTTTTTTGTTTCTGGTCACCCGCTGTTCGCAATGGGACCAACAGAAGCGGAGCGCTCAGCCAGGAATCCGGGCAATAACTTTGATCTCGAAGTCGAACCCGGCCAACCAGTTGACACCCAGGGCGGTCCAGTTCGGATAAGGCGCCTTTGGAAAAATTTCGTCCTTTACTGCCAGGACCGTAGCGAACTGCTTTTCCGGGTCCGTGTGAAAAGTCATCACGTCAACGATGTCGTCCAGTTCGCATCCCCCCGCCTTCAGTGTCGCCTTCAGATTATCAAACGCCAGCCGCACCTGTGCCTCGAATTCAGGTTCCGGCGCGCCGTCTGTGCGGCTGCCGACCTGGCCGGATACGAACAGTAAATCGCCAGAACGGATCGCGGCTGAATATTTATGGACTGCGTACAGCTCGTGCCGCCCAGCTGGAAAAATGGTTTCGTGCGTTTTCATCGTGCTTGCTCCTTGTGGTGGTGGGTCCGGGCACTATAACTCCGCCCATCGTTCAGATAAACCGTAAAACAACTGCTACACTGTTTGAGGAATCAGAACTATTGTTGGAGCCGTGTGATGGACAAACTGGAAGGCATGCGGGCATTCGTCCGCGTTGTCGAGGCTGGCAGCTTTACCAAGGCCGCCGAAACGCTGGATGTGAGCAAGACCACAGTCACTCAACTGGTGCAGCAATTGGAAGCCAACCTGCGCATCAAGCTGCTTAACAGAACGACCCGTAAAGTGAATGTGACGACGGCCGGCGCCGCTTATTACGAGCGCGTGATTCGCCTGCTGGCCGAGCTTGAAGACATCGAAAACAATATCCTGGGCGAATCCACCGTGCCGCGCGGCCTGCTGCGGGTGGATGTTCCAAGTCCGTTTGCGAATATCATCCTGGTGCCGGCACTGCCCGCTTTCCACGCCCGTTTCCCGGAAATCCAGCTCGATATCGGCGCCAGCGACCGCAAAGTCGATCTGATTGGCGACAACGTCGATTGCGTGGTGCGCGGTGGCGAAATTGCCGATGGATCGCTCGTTGCGCGGCGTATCGCCGACCTGCAATTGGGTGTGTACGCCGCACCGTCGTACTTGCGCGAGGCGGGAATGCCGATACACCCCGACGATTTACACGGCGCCGGCCACCGTATCGTCCATTACCGCTGGACCAACGGTTTGCCATACGCAATGGAGAAATCCGGCGAACGTATCAAGGTCGGTGGCCGCCACTTTTTAGCGATCGATGACGGCAATGCCTACCTGACCGCCGGACTGGCCGGGCTTGGTGTGTTATGGCTGCCACAATATATGGCCAGGGCGCATGTTGCTAGCGGCGCGCTCATACCGCTGTTCACCGATTGGCGCATTGATCCGATGCCGCTCCACGTAGCCTACCCACCCGACCGTTATGTTCGCAAGCAGCTTCGCGTTTTCATTGATTGGATCGTCGACCTGATGGCGCAGCATGAACCGCAGCAGCGTTAGCTCCATGCCGCTTAGGACGGGGCTTGTTTGTTTTGCATCCGTGCTCAAAAAGGAGTGTCGGGAATTCTTACATTCCCCAGCACGTTGCTTCCCCTCCCTGCTGTAAGCGATTGAAAAATAAGGGTACTGTTAGATTGGTACCGTTATTGCTTAACTCAATGCAAGCGATCTTGCGGAGAGTTATCATGAAGATGTCCACTGCAACCATGCTTGCCGCCTTGTCAATAGGGTCGGCCCAGGCAACGCCGATTCACGCGTTGGGTGACGGAGATCCGAACGGTACATTCAGCATTGGCGGCGTGGCCAACGCGGCGCGCGGCTGGCGCTTTTCAGTCGCGGCCGATGACGTGTGGATCACCGAATTGGGTCTTAACACACCCAAGGGCGGCATCAACTATGGCCGCACCGTGACCTTGTGGGACTTCAACACCCAGACCGTGCTGGCACAAACTTCCTACAGCGCAGGCAATGGCTGGATGTGGAACAGCATTTCCGCCGTGGCGTTGTCCAATGGCGGCCAGTACCTGATCGAGTACCACTCCGCCTACATGGGAGATTACTGGTACACCCAGCCCAGCGCTGCCTGGCTGCCCAGCGGTATCATCAATTACCTGGATATGCGCTATTGCAATAGCTGCGGCACGAATACCTTCCCCACGTTTGTGCTGAACGGCTACCAATACGGCATTCCCGATATTGGCTACGAAATCCGCAGCGCGACAAACCCGGTACTCGGCGAAGCAAACGAAGTACCAGAACCAGGCGTACTGGCCTTGCTTGCGATGGGCCTTCTTGCGGGCGCACTTGTCCGGACCCGACGCTCGAAGAGCCTTTCCACCGGGCGCTATCGATGCCGGCGCGCAAAAGTGTGACTGCGTGCTGAATCAAGCCGCGCACGGCCTGCCAAGTTAGGCGGAAATGCCTCGGTCAGGCGCGCATAGACTCTGCCAACTGCCAGCGCGCTTCGCCAGGCAAGCGCAGCCAGATGTGTTTCCAGGCATTGCGCGTACAACCCGCTAGCCGGTTCACCAACTGTGCCGGCGAAACCACCTCACTGTCATAGCAAATGAAGTCGCCCTCAACTGCGGCGTGGTACACGTCGTACGCCTGCCTTCACAGAAATCGATCAGGTCGTTGAAGGTTTGAAACGGCACCGCTATATTGATTAGGTCTCTCATTTTCGGCTCCTTGGCAAGAACACAGCGCCGAAGCGCAAAGTTTGCGCCATCCACGCTAAAATTCCAGCCTCTCATCAAGGGGCGTAAACAGTGAATTCAGATTCCGTGCCTGGCCTTGTCGACACACTGGAGCAGCTTGAGACGCTGTTTGGTGAAGTGGGACAGGCTTCGATCCAGAAAGAGCAATCCTTCATCCATCCACATTACCGCGCCATGATCGAGGCGTCGCCGTTTGCGGTGTTGGCGACTGTGGGGCCGGGTGGGCTGGATGTCTCGCCGCGCGGCGATGCTGCGGGCTTTGTCGTGGTGGAGGATGAGAGGACTTTACTGCTGCCTGAGCGGCGCGGCAACAACCGCGTGGACAGCTTGCGCAACCTGATCGCAGATCCGCGCATGGCTTTGCTGTTCCTGATTCCGGGAGTGGGCGAAACACTGCGCGTCAACGGCACGGCGCGCATTAGCGTGGCGCCAGATCTGCTGCGCCGTTTTGAGGTCGATGGCAAAGCCCCCAAGTGCGTGCTGGTGATCCGCGTGGAGACGGCGTTCTTCCAATGCGCGCGAGCGATTCATCGCTCGCGCTTATGGCAAGGCGTTCCGGATGCGGCGCGCGCCGGCATCCCCTCCCCCGGCACCATGCTGGCCGATTTCAGCCATGCCGAAATCGATGACGAGCAATATGACCGCGAGTTGCCGGAGCGCCAGAGGACGACGCTTTACTGAGCCTGCTTCTTATTGCGGCGCGCTGCAGCCAGTCCCGCCAGGCCGATCACTGCCAATGCCAGGGTACCTGGCGCAGGTACAGGCGCTGGCCCGATACTTCCCGGCAGGACCTGCACATTCATCACGTCGAAGCCCGGGGAGCCACCGAAGGCGTCGAGACCAACGATCTTGATCGCGCGCACTGCGTCGGTGAAGCCGATTGAGGCGAGGTCGAATGCCGTCGTTACATCATCCGCGGCGACGCCGAGGAAGATGAAATTGACAGCGTCTGCGCTGACATAGACGTTGGCGCGCTCACCGTTGGCCCCTACTTCCTGGATGAAGATGTCGTCGCCGACGCCGTCAATCACGGTTTCATCAGTGAAGCCCACGGTGACATAGGAGCCGGTTGGGAGCGACAGGAAGTCAGGGAAGCCAGTCGTTCCGGGCTCGTTGCCCAGGACGACGCTGGTGGAAACAGCAATCGGAAAGCCTGGCCCGGTCGGGTAAGTGCCACCGTAAGGGCCGGCCATCGGGCCTGCACCGCTATCGAAATAATCCAACACAACGTCCGCGTACCCGATCAGGCCAGCATGTGCTTGCGTGGTAAGTGCCATTGAGGCGAGTGCAAGCATCGAGATGAGGAATTTACGCAGAGTCAGCATAGGTCGCTCCTGTAGAGTTAATAGATGGAGCCACCTAAGCAGAGATCGTGCCAACTTGATAAGTTTTTGATTTAACTGACTTTAACTAGTTAAAGAATTTGGACTGTAAATATTTCCGACAGGCAGGCTTGATCGAAATCACGGCTGGGCGCCGAGGTATTGCTTGACCAGTGCAGCGTAAGTGCCGTTGGCACGGATGGCCTTGAGGCCGTTGTTGAAGGCGTCGCGCACGCGCGAGTCGCGGAAGACGGCACGCCGTGGGCTTTCGGGGAAGATCCGGTGGTAGGTCACGGGCTGCGTGGCATCGAACTGCGGGCCGAGCTTGTCGTTGAAGTAGCGAAAGATGAAGCGGTCGCCCACCACCACGTCAACGCGTCCGGTAAACAGCAGCTTGTTTTGCGCAATCTGCGAGTGCAGTTCCTGGTAGTTCGAGTGGCCGGTGGCGATAAAGCCGAAGCGGTCGCCCAGCACCATGCTGGCATTCTGGAAGGCGGCCACGGAGTAGTTGGCCAGTTCCTCGATCTGCTCCAGCTTCAGATTGCGGCGGGTGAGGGAAATGGCGACGTTCTGGTAGGTGATGTAATTGTCGGTGAAGTAGTCCTGGCCGCCGATCCCTTCGGTGATGGACAGCATGCCATCCACCTGCCCTGTGCGCAGCATGGCCAGGGCGCGCGACTGGGGCAGCATCATGGCGACCATCTTGTAGCCGCCGACCGCCAGGGCAGCCTTCGCGATGTCGTAATCGAGGCCGGCGCTGCCGGATTCCATGATGTAGGGCGGCTTGGGCAGCCCCATGCCGACCAGGACCTCCGGCACCGTTTGCTGCGCGGGCGTTGCACTCGTGGGTACAGCCAAACAGCTTACGGCAAGGGCCAAGGCCAGGATCCGGATCCACATATTGCCTCCTTTTTTCACGGCATTATGAACCCAACCGTAGCAATCGAGAAGCGCTGTAATTTTCCCATTACAAGCCATTTACGCCAGGTTTACGGCCCGACTACGGATCGATTACAGATCGGGAATAAGTAAATTTTCGACCATTTTCCTATGACAGAATTTTGAACTTCGACAGGCCAGACAAGTCCCCGTCGAGCAAAACGTCAACGATCATGGAGCTGGAAATGCCAAACTACATCAAAGAAGTGCAACAACTGTACGTCGCGTACTACAACCGCCCTGGCGATCCTTCTGGCCTGGCTTTCTGGACGGGCATTGTCGAACAATTCAAGGGCGATACCTCGCTGATTTCCGCCGAATTCGCCAAGTCGCCCGAATATGCGGCCGCCTACGGTGGCATGAGCAACCGCGCCGTGGTGAACACCGTCTACCGCAACCTGTTCGGCCGCGATGGCGAAAAAGGCGGCCTCGACTTCTGGTCGAGCATGCTGGACTCCAAACAAGTGACCCTGGACAGCGTGGTGACGGCAATCGCCAGCGGTGCCCAGGGTGACGACCTGGTGGCCTATGACAACAAGGTGAAGTACGCCACCGCCTTCACGGCAGCGTTGGACAGCCACCCGGAAGGGGCCGCGTATAACGGCAACGAAGCACTGGCTTTCGCAAAGCAACTGACCTCGAGCATCACCTCCAACGAGTCCCTGGCCACGGCCCTGGCCAAGATTGATACGTCGACGGCCGAATTCGTAGCCGCCAGCAAGGCGCCGATCACCTTTACCCTGACGGCCAACGCCGACACCGGCGTGGCCTTCACCGGCGGCGGCGGCAATGACACTTTTAACGCCACCGGCGCCACTTTCTCGGCGGGCGACAGCCTGAATGGCGGCGGCGGTGTGAACACCCTGGCCATTACCGATGCCGGTGCCGCATTCATGAATGGACTGCCGGCACAGGCGAAAGTCCAGAACATCCAGAAGATCAATATCAGCACCAACGGCGCGGTGGGCGGCGCCAGTGCCTATGACATGTCCGGCTTCAAAGGACTGGAGCAAGTCACCATTGCAAGCACCAGCGGTGGCGTAAACCTGAAGCTGGGTGACGGTGCCCGCGCCGTTTCGCTCAAGGGCAATACCGCTGCCGCGACGCTGGAAGGCAAGGACCTGGTGTCGGTCGGCCTGGCCAATACTAACCAGGCCGCTACCATCATCAACAGCACGGCGGGCCATGAACTGTCGCTGAGCTTGATCGGAGTCGACAATGCTGCGACCATTACCGATGCCACCGCAGCCAAGGTCAATATCGCGGTCAACGCCGAAGTCATCGGCAAATTTTCGGACATCAACCTGGCCGCAGCCCAGGCAAGCATCGTCAACATTGACAACAGCACGACGTTCCGCCTGACCACGACCGCCTTGGCCGCTGCCGACAAGCTGGAAACCCTGACCGTGAAAGGCGGCGGTTTCTTCAACTCTGACCTGAGCGGGATTGCGTCGCTGTCCACCATCGACGCCTCCCTCGCCTCCGGCGCCAACACCTGGAAAGTCGCCAGCATCCCTGGCCTGGTGATGAAAGGCGGCTCCGGCGCCGACGACGTCACCCTGAGCGGCCAACTGGCCGGCACCGCCAGCATCCAGCTTGGCGCGGGCAACGACCGCTACGACTTTTCGGTCCTGGCGCAAAACGGTGCCAAGGTCGATGGCGGCGCGGGCAAGGACCTGATCATCATCAACGATGCCGCCCTGCTGGGCACCAGCGCTAACGGCGCCCCGGTCTACAGCGGCTTTGAGACCCTGGATTTCTCCAGCGGCAAAGGCCTGTACGACCTGGACCGCGTCGGCGACGTGACCACCCTGCACAGCCACGCACGCCTGCGCGGCGACGTGGAATTCACCAACGGCCGCGCCAATTCGACCATCGAGTTGAATGCCAAGGAAGTCAACCTGGACCTGACCGGCAAGCCGGCCGAACACTTTGTGGTGGGCCAGAACATCAAGTTCTCGCTCAAGGACGCCTCCGGCGCCAGCGACAAGCTGACCATCAGCATGACCGCCCTCGACGCCGGCATCGATGGCCGCGCCAACGGCGTGGTGCAGATGAACACCGTGGAAGCCAACGGCATCGAAACCGTCACCATCAATTCCTCGGTCAGCAAGGTGGAAGGCACCCGCGCCGCCGATGAATACGTCAACGCCATGACGTACCTGAAGGCCGAAGGCGCCAAGACGGTGGCGGTCACCGGCAATGCCACGCTGGACCTGCACCTGGTCTACTCCAACACCATGACCACCTTCGACGCATCCGGCTCCACCGGCGAGATCTGGTTCGATGGCGTGGTCGGCACCAATAAGCAGGCCCTGAACTACCTGGGCAGCCAGAATGTGGACTACTACCAGGCCACCGAAACCGGCGTGAACTTCCAGGGCAATGGCGGCGCCGACTCGCTGCTGCTGTACCGCTACGAGAAGGTGAAGGACGTGGTCACCTTCGCCAAGGCCAGCGACTCCTTCATCACTTTCGCCAAGAACGGCAACGCTGAAATCCGCGCGCAGGACACGATCTTCGACTTCCAGACCGGCGTCGACAAGATCGACCTGACCGGCCTGCACCTGGCCAAGGGCGCCAACCTGGCCGGCGTCGCCACCATCAGCCTGGCGTCGAACACCACCCACATCCTGCAGTCCACGCTCAAGGACGGCGTGGGCGTGTTCAGCGACGGCGGCGTGAACCGCTCGCTGTTGTGGGCCAAGTACGGCAGCGACGACGGCTTCATTCTGGTCGACGTGAACGGCGACGGTAACTATACTGACGGCTCCGACATGCTCTTTGACATGAACGGCTATGCGGCGACCGTTGCGCTGAACGATTTCATCTTCTGACCGGTCGCCTCCCGCACCAGCCCTGCGTTTTTGGCAGGGCTGGGTTGGCGCGATCTTTCAGTTGAGGTAATCGATGATTGAAGTCAATGGAGCCATGCTGGTGGCCTTCTGGGCCGCCGGGAAAAGCATCCACTTCTTGTTACAGGACAGGATGGCCGCTGGTATGACCTGGGATACCGAGCAATGGTACGACGTGTCCGAGCTGCGTGCGCTGCTCGAACATAGCAGCCGCTATAGCAATCCGGCGGCGGTGCTGGAACGCCTTGGCGAAGAAATGACGCAAGCCTGGTACGCCTTCGGCCCCGGCATGCAGATCGCGCCCACGGCCCTTGAATTCATCCGCTTCCAGGCCGGATCGCAAGGCTACCGCTCGCTGGTGCGCGGCGAACCAAGCGAGATCGGCAACTTCGAGCTGCTGGACATCGACCAGGCGGGCGGTATCGCGACGGTCCGCTCCAGCACCATCTTCGAACGCGATATGGAGCTGGGCATCCTGAACGGCGGGCTGAATGCCTGCAACGACCTGCTCTACTTCGACGTGGCGATGCGCGAGGACCGCCGCCATTTCGACATCCGCTTCGTGTCCGGCGACAACCGCGAAACCCTGGGCTGGGCCGAGCCGCAGCCGGAATCGGAATGGCGCCTGCGCCACCAGATCCAGCAATTCCAGCGGCGCGAGCGCTTCTGGGTCAGCATCAACGACACCCTGCACGAGGCGATGGCGGAGCTGAAAGCCACCCAGCAGCAGCTGATCCTGCAGGAGAAAATGGCGTCGATCGGCACCCTGACCGCCGGCGTCGCCCACGAAATCAACAACCCCACCAATTTCGCCCACGCCGGCGCCCAGACCATGGACGCCAAGCTGGAACAGTTCCACCGCTTCCTGCTCGAAATCGCCGGCGACGATGCCGACCCGCGCGTGCTGGCCACCCTGAATGAGCGCTTCGGCGAGCTGCACGGGCAGCTGGCGACGATTATCGAAGGCACTTCGCGCATCCGCGACCTGGTGCGCGACCTGCGCACCTTCTCGCGCCTGGGCGAGGCGGACAAGAAGCATGTGGCGATTGGCGACAGCCTGAACTCCACCATCAACCTGGTGCGCACACAGTACGCCGGCAGCGCACAGATCACCTGCCAGCTGGACGCCAATCCGGTGCTCGATTGCTGGCCGGCCCAGTTGAACCAGGTGTTCATGAACCTGACCGTGAACGCCTGCCAGGCGATCGAGCGCAAACAGCGCGAGCGTCAGGACAAGGCGCTGGGCCACCTGCAGATCAGCAGCCGGATGGAGCGCGAGCGGCTGGTGCTGGAATTCCGCGACGACGGCTGCGGCATGTCGGAAGCCGTGGCCAAGCGCATCTTCGAACCCTTCTTCACCACCAAGGCGGAGGGCGAAGGCACGGGGCTGGGCTTGTCGATCTCCTTCGGCATCATCAAGCGCCACCAGGGCAGCATCCGCGTGCTGTCGGTCGAAGGCGTGGGCAGCACGTTCACCATCGAGCTGCCCTGCACCTCACTTCAGGCCCAGGTCGACGGCTAGCTGCTCGGTATCGGCGGAGGGCTGGCGTCCCAGCACAATGGATAGCATGTCGCGGCAGCGCCGGTAGGCGCTGAAGGCGGCATTCGGGTCGCCCAGCGCATGCGTGCAGCGCATGATGCCGCGGAAGCTGCTCTCCGCCAAAGGCTCGGCCTCCAGCGCGCGCTGGTACAGGGTGTGGGCCTGGCTCCAGGCGCCCAGCTTTTCCAGGCGCTGTCCCAGTTCAGCGGCCGCCGCCAGGAAGCGGTTGCGCCAGCGCTCGCGCGCCGCCAGCAGCCAGCTCTCATCGTCGCCTTCGCAGAACGGGCCGCGGTACAGCTGCAGCAGTTCGGCCGCCAGGCGGTGCGTACTGGCCGCCGACGCTTCCGGCGCCAGGCTGTCGATGCTGTCGCACAGCGCGGACAAGGCGCCGACATCGGACCACACCACGCTGTCCGGCAGGCTAACCTGGCCGGAACCGACCACCACCGCTTCATCAATCTCCAGCATCTTGCGCAGGCGGTGCACGGTCACGTTCAGGGCCGACTTGGCATCGTCGGCATCCGGCCATAGCTGCGCGGCCAGCGCCTGCTGCGCCTTGCCGCCCTCGCCCGCCGCCAGCAAAGCTTTCAGCAGCAGCAGCGGGCGTTGCTGGGCCTTGCCGGTCGCGGTCACGACCTGGCCATCGCGCGCCAGTTCCAGCCTGCCCAGCGTGTACACCGCCATCGGCCATGGCCAGTTGGGGGTGAAGCGGTCGGGCGGCTGCAGGCGCTGGCGCACGATGATGCCGCGCATATGTTCGACTTCCATGCCGTGCGCCAGGGATTGGGCGGCAATGGCGGCCGCGAATTGCGGCTGCATCGGGAACAGCGCCGTGCTTTGGCGGCGCCGGTGCGAGGCCAGCGCTTCGCGCAGCTGCTGCACTTCGAGTTCGGCCAGGCCTTGCATGGCGGCCACGTGGGCGGTGATGAAATAACGCGTTTCGCGCGCCAGCACGCTGTCGCGGCCAAAGGCGTGGCTGTCGGCCTGGTTGCACCAGTGCTCGGCGTCGGCGAAATTGCCCTGCAAGGCGCAGCACACGGCGGCAAAGGCTTCCATCCCATAGCGTTCGGCGGCCGGCAAGCCGGCGGCGGCGCTGTCGGCGATGGCTTCCAGCGCGCAGGCCAGGGCGCCCGCCGTGTCGCCGGACTGCGAGCGCCAGTGGGCGTCCAGGGTGTTCAATTCCACCTGGTCGCGGATGCGGGTCGGCACCACGTTGCGGCGCAGCTGGCCAAGCAGCGCACCGGCCGCTTCCATGTCGCCGGTGCCGAGCAGGTAGTGCGCATCCAGGAACTGGTACAGCAGGGGGTCCAGGTCGAAACTGCCGGCAATGCGCTGGATGCTGGCGGCCATGGCCTGCGCTTCGCCGTAATGGCCGTTCTTGTTCAGCCAGCGCGCCACCCGCCCATACCACCAGACCCGGTGGAAGGGACTGAGCGCGGCGTCGTCGGCCACCTTGTTGACGGAGGCCAGCAGCCAGTTGGCGGTATTGGCATTGTCTACGCTGTCGAAATAGCGCAGCAGGATCGCGCCCACCGTCAGCTGCTCCACCGGATTTTCCACCTGGGACAGCAGCTGCAAGGCGCGCTGCGCCGCCGGCGCCAGGTGCGGCGACTGCGGCGCCACGAACAGCAGGCCGAGTACCAGGCGCGAATGGACTTTCAGGTCGGTCAGCGGGTCGAGTGCCGCCAGGTCCAGGGTTTGCAGCGCTTCCGTCATCAGGTCGATCCAGCCTGGCAGCGCGCGGTAGTCGGCCCACTCGAAATCGTAGCTGTCGATGATGGCGGCAATCGTCAGCAGGCGCCCGGCCACGTCGCTGGTGTGGGCAAAGCCTTCGGCCGCGCGCACCAGCACCTTGCGCGCCAGCAGCGGCGCGATGGGGCTGAGCGAGACGCCATGCCAGTAGCCCAGGGCCGGTTCGGCTTCCGCGATGTCGGGCGGCAGGCAGCTCATCCACTCGCGCCAGGCCTGGCCGCGGCCGGTGGCCAGCATGAGCTCGGCGTGCCGCAGCAGCAAGGCGGCCAGCGCGTCGAAGCGGCCGGCGTCCTGATAGAGCTGGGCCGCCGCCTCGCTGCGGCCTTGCTGGTCCAGCAGCCCGGCGGCGCGCTCCAGGAATGCCTGGCGCTCGCCGGCGGCCAGGCGCTGCCGCGCTTCGTGCTGCAGGAATTCCTGGAACAGGTTGTGGAACTGGTAGGTTTGCGATGCGCCACGGCGTTCGACAAACAGGCGCTTGTGGTAAAGCTGTTCGAGCAGGCGCGCGGCATCGGCGTCGCCGGTCAGATGCTGGGCGTCTTCGGCGGAGATGCTTTGCAGGCAGGACAAGTGCAGCAGCATGCGCTGTTCGGCCTTGGGCATGCGCTCCAGGATCTCGCCCGCAAAATAGCGGAACAGCGCGGTGCCGCCAGCCAGCGCCGGCGCGGCCGCCTGGTCCGGGCCCTGGCGCAAGGTGCGCAGCATGACCACGCCGGCGGCCCAGCCATCGATACGGTCCAGCCATTGCTGGTCGACCGGGCCTTCCTCGCCACCGAGCTGGGACAGTTCGCGCGCTTCCGCCTCGTCCAGGCGCAACTCATTCCAGCCGATCACGCGCAGGCGGCCATCCATTTCCATGCGCGCCAGGCGCGCTGGCGGCGCATCGCGGCTCAGGGCCAGGATGGTGAGGCCGAACGGCACTTCGGCAAAGGCATACTCCAGCAACTGGCCGGAATTGTCCCAGTCGAATTCATGCAGGTTGTCCAGCACCAGCACCGCGCCGGCCGGCAGGCGGGCATACAGGTTGCGGAAGAACATGCGCTGGCTGCGGGCGCCATCGCCCTGCACTTCCGGCGGCAGGGCCGGCGGCACATGGCCGGCGTCGCGCACCGCTTCGGACAGGAAGAAGAACAGGGTCGAGGGATCGCTGTCGCCCTGGTCGACCTGGCACCAGATCGCCGGCGCGTCCGAGGCGCCCAGGTAGCTGGCCGCCAGCGTGGTCTTGCCCGCCCCCGGCGGCGACGCGATCCAGACCACGGCGTGCTCCTTGCGGCCCTTGTCAATCTGGGCGAACAGGCGCGGACGGGCCATGGCGTGATACACGCGTGGCCGCGACAGCTTGGCGTACCTGGCGGGTTCGTGGGTCAATTGATGCCGGGGTTTCTCTATAATGGTTTCCGGCGTATTATAGTTTATTAATAATTCAATTTTCACCCATGTTCAGCTCGCAAAAGCTTAGCCAGATCGAGGCCCAGGAGTCGGCAACCAGTACTCGTCACACAGTAATGATTGTCGATGACAAAAGCGCCAACCTGTCGGTAATGGCGGCCATCCTGCGCCCGCACTTCCGGGTGCTGGAAGCGAACGATGGCCAGGAAGCGCTGACCATGCTGCAGACTATGGACGACGCGCAGGAGGTGGCCTGCATCGTCAGCGACCACCGCATGCCGCGCATGACGGGGGTGGAGCTGTTCGAGCAGCTGCAGCCGCTGCTGCCGAACGCGGTGCGCATCATCGTGACCGGCTATATCGACGTGGACGCGGTGGTGGATGCCATCAACAAGGCCGAAGTCTATAAGTTCATCGTCAAGCCCTTCGACGCCAGGGAGTTCCTGGCCATGGTGCAGCGCGCGGTGGACAAGTTCGACGAGGAGCAAAACCGCCACGCGGGCCTGCTGGCCGAGAACCGCGCGCTGCAAGCCCGTATCGCCGCGCTGGAAGCGCGATGAAGCACCGGCTGTTCCTGTTCGACCTGGACGATACCCTGCTTGATTTCCGCGCTTCGGAAAAGCTGTCGTTCGAACGCACCCTGCGCGGGCTAGGCTATGGGGCGGGGCTGGACGGACTGTTCCAGCAGTACCAGGCGATCAATATGGCATTGTGGCGCGCCTTCGAGGCGGGCACGGTGGCCAAGGAATTCCTCAAGGTGGAGCGCTTCCGCCAGACCTTTGCCGCCAACGGGCTGGAGCTCGACCCGGCCGCCGCCAGCCACCGCTACCTGGAGTCGCTGTCCGAAACCGTCGTCCTGGTCGATGGCGCGCAGCGCGTGTGCGCGGCGCTGGCGGCCGTGGGCGAAGTGGGCATCATCACCAATGGCGTGGCGGCTATCCAGCAACGCCGCATCGCCAGCTCGGGCCTGGGCGATTACATATCGTTTACAGCCACTTCCGAGGCGTGCGGCTACGCCAAGCCGGACGGCCGCTTCTTCACCTACGCCACCAATATGGCGCGCGCCTTTACCCGCGACGCCACCATCATCATCGGCGACCGGCTGGATGCCGACATCCTCGGCGCCAACCAGTTCGGCATCGATAGCTGCTGGTTCAATCCAGGCCGCCTGGCCAATAACTCCGAAGCCCGTCCCACCTTCGCGGTCGAGCGCCTCGACGCGATTTTGCCGGCCCTGGCTTAGGCGCCGCGCGCCACGGCGCCGGCCGGTGCGGCGGCAGGCGCCTGGAACAGGCGGCCCAGCGGGACTTCCACCAGGCGATAAAAGAGCGCGCCCGCCGCCAGGCTGGCAGCCCAGGCGGTCAGCACGCCAAGGCCCTGCAGCGCCGGATCGGCCGGCACGAAGCGGGTGAACGCGGCGTTCACCAGCAGGCAGACCGGGAAGTGGATCAGGAAAACCGCATAGGAAATCTGCGCCAGCCAATTGACCGAGGCCCAGGCGCGGCCCTCGCCTCCGGTGCGCATGCGCCCGAACAGCACCAGCACGCAGGCCACCACCAGCGCCAGCGCCAGGCGGCTGCGGAAGTCGATGGCCAGCGCCACCAGCGCCAGCATGCACACCGCCATCAGCAGCAGCATGCTGCCGGCCTTGCGGCGCGGATCGCCGGCCCACCAGGCGGCCATGCCCAGGCCGTAGCTGCCGAAGAAGTACGGCGCCCAGTTATCCCAGTCCGGGTCCAGGTTGAAATGCAGCAGCGAGAGCGCGCAGCCCAGCGCCACCAGGCCCGGCACCATCCAGGCGCGGCGGCCGGCCAGCCACAGCATCGCCACCGCCAGCGCGTACAGCTGGAAGTCGATGGCGACGTACCAGGCGCCGGCCGACAGCGAGGGGTAGCCCAGCACGCTGTGCAGCAGCAAGGCATGCGCCGCCAGCTGGCCCAGGGTGGCCGGGTCGGACAGCGAGTCGTGCGTCATCCAGCGGCTGGCCAGGGCGGTGGCGAGGGCCGCCACCAGGGTGGCGGCCAGGAACGGCGGCGCCAGCTTGATATAGCGGCGCCAGATCGCGCCCAGGGGATCGGCGCTGCCCGGCTGGGCGTTGGGCGCCAGCGATTTGGCGGCCAGGAAGCCGCCCACCACCAGGAAAACCTGGACCGCAATGCGTGCGCTGCCGGCCAGCCAGTCGACCAGCTCGGGCAGGATGTGGCGCAGATGGTCGGCCATGGGGCCGTAGAACGCCAGATGGTGCAAAACAATCAACTGTGCCGCGCCGGCTTTTAGAATATTGATAACGCCAAACTTCATTACTGCTGCCGCCAAAATTGCGAAAGGTCGCAAGTTTAACCGACTCAGCTAAACAGTGGCGTACGCCTTACTTCATGAAAGTTTCCAGGCGGAGCACGCTGTGCAGGGTGGCGCCCGGCGCCAGGCCCGTTCCGCCGGTCGCCGCCGGCGCAAAACCCTGCAAATTCAGCCAGTCGGTGCAGTTGCTGACCGGCTCCACGCAGAACCAGCGGGCCTGCGGCGGCGTATACAAGGCCAGCAAGGTCAGCGGCGCGCCGGCGCTCAATGTCAGGGCCGACTGCGGATGGCGGCTGCTGGCCGGCCAGTCCACGCGCGCGATACCCTGCCAGCCGCAGAAATTGTTATCCAGGCGCAGTCCCTGCACCGGGCGGCCCTGCGCCAGCTGCTGCAACAGGGCGGGCCGCTCGAGCGCCGTCGGCAGGCATTCGGCGTCGGTCTGCCACTGGCCGGCCAGGCTGGCGGTCAGGCGCGTGCCGCGGCGGCGCGGCAGGTAGGGATGGTGGCCCAGGCCGGCCGGCATCGGCGCGTCGCCCAGGTTGCGGATGGAGAGCTCGAGCTGCAGGCCGCTGCCATACAGGCGGATGTCCTGCACCGCCTCGAAGGGCCAGGGCCAGCCCGCGCCCGCCCTGTCCTCGCCGCCGTGGCGCAGGGTCAGGCGGGCGTGCGCGGCGCCGAGCATCTCGCCTTGCCAGGGCAACTGCCAGCCCAGGCCATGCAGGGCGTGCGGCGCCGTGCTGTGGTGCGGTTCAAGCGCGATATGGCGGCCGGCGTAGGTGGCGCGGCCATTGCGCAGGCGGTTACAGAACGGCAGCAAGGGGAAGCTGGCCATGGCGCGTGCGTCGCGTGCGCGCAACGCGCCGTCGGTGGCGGGCCGCAGCCAGTGCCAGCGCCGCCCGCGTCCCAGCTCACTATAGAAGCGCGCCAGCGAGCCGCCGATGGCCGGGGCCAGCTCGGCGCGCAGGGGGCCGCTCTCGAGCCGCAGCAGTCTAGTGAGCATGGAACTGGAACCTGCTTTCGGCCAGGCCGCGCGCCTCCATCACGGACACGCGGAACAGCGCGCCGGCGCGCGGCTGCAAGGCCAGCTGCGAAGCCGACAGCGACTGGCGCGCGCTGGTGACGAACAATTCGTCCAGCCCCGCCCCGCCCAGCGCCACGCAGCTGGGCTGCGCCACCGGCAGCGGCAAGGTGCGTTCCAGTTCGCCGCGCGGGGTGTAGCGCGCTACCTGCCAGCCGCCCCATTGCGCATTCCACAGGTGGCCGCCGGCATCGACGCAGGAACCGTCCGGCACCCCGATGGCGAGGGTGGCGAACACGCGGATTCTGGCCAGCGAGGGGTAGTCGCAGCACAGGATGCGGGCGTCGCGCGAATCGCAGAAATACATGGTGTCGCCTTCGGGCGAGAAGCAGATGCTGTTGGCGATGCCGACCGGCGGCAGGTCCAGCACCTCCAGCGCCAGGTCGCCATTCAAACGATAGAAGCGGCCCAGCGGCGCATGGCCCGGCGCCTCGTTCATTGTGCCGAAGACGAAGCGGCCCTGGCGGTCGCAGCGGCCATCGTTAATGCGTACGCCCGCGGGCAGCTCCAGCTGGTGCACGGTGTCGATGGCGCCATCGGCCATGTGCAGCAGGGCCAGGCGGCCGGCCATGCCCAACAAGATGACGCCGGGGCGCGAGGTGGGCGCCAGCGAGGCGACGCGCTCCGGCATGTCCCAGCGCCGCAGCTGCCCGCCGTTGCTGGTGCAGCTATACAGGGCTTCCCCTTCGATATCGGTCCACCACAGGCGCTGGCTGTCGGCGCACCAGTGCACGCCCTCGCCCAGGGTGTCGCAATGCGCCGTCAGCGCACGCGCCATGTCGCCAATGTCCGTCCTCCACTGATATGCCATGTGAATCCTGGATACAAAATTGTGCTGATTATGCTATTGGCAGCGGCGATATAAATCCAATCAAGAAATTGGCGGCTCTGATATCAATTTAGTTATGTTACAAACGGACATCGATACGAAAGATGCCCTGCCATGAATGTTCCGAATCCAAACTGGTTCCTGCGCGCGCGCCTGAAAACGCGCCAGTTACTGCTCCTGATTGCGATCGACGACGAGCGCAATATCCACCGTGCGGCCGAAGCGCTGTGCATGACCCAGCCGGCCGCCTCCAAGCAGCTCAAGGACCTGGAGGATATGCTCGGCATCGCCCTGTTCGAGCGCCTGCCGCGCGGCATGGAGCCGACCATCTACGGCGAAAGCATGATCCGCCACGCGCGCATGGCGCTCACCAGCCTGGCCCGCGCGCATGAGGACATCATCGCCCTCAAATCGGGGCTGGCCGGCCAGGTCGACGTGGGCAGCGTGATGACCCCGGCCCTGCGCCTGCTGCCGCGCGCCATCACGCGCGTCAAGCAGCAGGTGCCGCAGCTGCGCATCGGGGTGCAGATCGAGTCCAGCAACGAGCTTTTGGAGCGGCTGGAACGCGGCACGCTGGACTTCCTGCTGGCGCGCATGACCAGCTTCCACGACCACGCCGACCTGCAATACGAGGAGCTGGCGCCGGAACCGGTGGTGGCGGTGGCGCGCGCCGCCCATCCGCTGGCCGGACGCAGCGACCTGACCCTGGCCGACCTGGCGCAGGCGCCCTGGATCACGCCGCCGCCGGGCAGCATCCTGCGCCAGCGCTTCGACCAGCTGTTCCACAACGCCGGGCTGGAGCCGCCATGCGACGTGGTCGATACCAGCGAAATCGTGCTGATCACCAGCATGCTGCAAATGAGCGATGCGCTGAACGTGATGTCGGCCGACGTGGCCTTGCGCTACCAGGAGCTGGGCCTGCTGACGATCCTGCCGCTGGAGCTGGACTGCCGCATGGACGCTTTCGGCATCATCCGCCGGCGCGACCGCCTGCTGTCGCCGGGCGCCGAACTGCTGCTGCAGGCGATCCGCAGCGAAGCGGCGGCGCAGCAGCCGCAGTCGCCCTTGCCGGTGCCGGCGGCGGTGAAGGATATCGAGTTCGATATGGAAATCGCCTAAAAAGTCATTGGATCGGTATCGGTCGGCGCACTTAGCATGGGCCGGCCCGCTACTATCCGGAGACACCCTTGAGACACTATTCCCTCGCGCGCCAGCTGGCCGGCGCCCTGCTGCTGATTGCGCCGCTGGCCAGCTATGCCGCGCGCTCCCTCGAACTGAGCTCGCCCGACAAGCAGTTGCGGGTCACCATCGACACCGGCGAGCGGCTGGCGTTCTCGGTCAGCCACCGCGGCGTGCCGCTGGTGCTGCCGACGCCGATCGGCATGACCCTGAGCGGCATCGGCACCCTGGGCGACAAGCCGCGCCTGACGGGCCAGAAGCGCCACAGCGTCGACGCCACGGTACTGCCCGTGGTGGCGCAGAAATCGCGCCAGGTGCGCGACCATTACAACGCCTTGCAGCTGGACTTTGCCGGCGGCTATGCGCTGGAGGTGCGTGCCTACGATGAAGGCGTGGCTTACCGCTTCCGCACCTCCCTGCCCGGCCAGGTCACGGTGGAGGACGAGCAGGCCGGCGTCAATGTGCGCGGGCAGGACACGCTGTACTGGCCGCAGGAAAAGTCGATGCAGTCGCATAACGAGCACTATTACCAGCCAATGCCGGTGGCCGATGCGGCGGGCAAGCTGGTTGGCGTGCCGGCCCTGGTGCAGGGTGGCGGCGTGCACCTGGTGTACACCGAATCGGCGCTGCGCGATTACCCCGGCCTGTACCTGCGCGGCGAAGCGGCCGGCCTGCGCGCCACCTTCCCGAAAGTGGCGCTGGCCGACATGGCGCGCGACGACCGCAATGTCCCTGTGACGCAGGAGGCGCCGTACATCGCGCGCACCGCAGGCAAGCGCGCCTTCCCCTGGCGCATCCTGGGCATTGCCGCCGACGCCGGCGGCCTGCTGCTGAACCAGATGCCCTACCTGCTGGCCGACCCGCAGGAGCTGAAGGAAACCGGCTGGATCAGGCCGGGCAAGGTAGCGTGGGACTGGTACAACGGCAACAAGCTGTATGGCGTGCCGTTCAAGGCCGGCCTGGATACGCGCACCTACCGCCACTACATCGACTTCGCGGCGGAGAACGGGCTCGAATACATCATCATGGATGAAGGCTGGTACAAGCTGGGCGACCTGCTGGCCGTGAAGCCGGAAATCGATATGCAGCAGCTGATGGATTATGGCCGCCAGCGCGGCGTCGGCATCATCCTGTGGGTGTCGTGGAAGACGCTGGATTCGCAGATGACGGCGGCGCTGGACCAGTTCGCGCGCTGGGGCGCGGCCGGCATCAAGGTCGACTTCATGCAGCGTTCGGACCAGTGGATGGTGAACTATTACGAGCGCGTGGCGAAGGAGGCGGCGTCGCGCAAGCTGCTGGTGGACTTCCACGGCAATTTCAAGCCGAGCGGCTTGAACCGAACCTGGCCAAATGTGCTGACCTTCGAGGGCGTGAAAGGGCTGGAGAACAATAAGTGGAGTGACAAGCAGACGCCGGAGCACGACGTCACCCTGCCCTTCATCCGCATGTTCGCGGGGCCGCTGGACTACACGCCGGGCGCCATGAGCAATGCGCACCGCAAGGATTTTGTGGCCAGCTTCGACCGCCCCATGAGCCAGGGCACGCGGGCGCACCAGCTGGCCATGTATGTGCTCTACGAGAGCCCGCTGCAGATGCTGGCCGACAGCCCTTCCCAATACCGCGCCAACCAGTCCTCGCTGGAGTTCATCCGCCAGATTCCTGTTGAATGGGATGAGAGCCGGGTGCTGCACGCGCAGGTAGGACGCTATGTCGCGATGGCGCGCCGCCGGGGCGATGCCTGGTACGTGGGGGCGATGACCGGGGCCGATGGGCGCGACCTGGAGCTGGACCTGTCCTTCCTGGGCGAGGGCGAGTACCAGGCCGACAGCATGGAGGATGGGCCGAATGCGGCGGTGTTTGCGATTGATGTGCAGAAGGCCGTCACCAGCGTGACGCGCAATAGCCGCCTGACCATGCAGCTGGCGCCAGGCGGCGGCTGGGCCGCGATTATCCGTAAGAAGAAGTAAGGAGAACAGAATGCAAGGCAAATTCCTCAGCCGCGCGGCCACGCTGGCCGCGACCCTCGCCGCCTGCGCCACGGCCGCCGGCGCCTCGCTGGCGTTCACGCCGCGCTGGCAGCTCGAAGGCAATTCCATCCGCTGGCAAGTGAAGGACGTGCACCGCGACCAGCTCGAAATGAGCGGACGCCAGGTGTCGGCCGTGATCGACTACGGCAGCCAGGCCGACGGTTCGCTGCTGCTGTCGCGCACCGTGGTATGGCCGATGCTGCGCACCATCCCTGACGACACCCACGCCAGCCTGATCCGCAAATTCGGCAGCGAAGCCACACCCGCCATCGAGATCGACGGCCAGCCCGCCGCCGCCGAGCGCCTGCAGCAAGTGCGCTTTGACGGGCGCCTGGCACTGCAATCGCAGCTGGGGCAAGAGCCGGGCCTGCTGCTGACACGCACCCTGACGCCCTCGCCCGACGAGCCGGCCCTGGTGGAACGCCTGGAGCTGGCCAACACCGGCAAGGCCGCCCGCCGCTACCGCATCGCCGCACTGGCGCACAGCGAAACCACGCCCGCCGAACGCGGCACCCACGGCGCCTACGTGGTCGAAGTGCGCTCCCCGGCGCGCGAAGGCACGCTGGCGCCCGGCGCGCGCATGCATGTGGACGTGATCACCACCGGCCGCCTGCAGCATGAAATGGTGTACTTGGACGGCGAAGAAGCGCTGCAGGCGCGCGCCCGCAAAGTAGCGCAGTGGCGCGGCAACCTGGTACTGGAAACCCCCGACCCGGTACTGGACGCCATGTTCGCCTTCTCCAAGGTGCGCGCCGCCGAAAGCGTGTTCGCCACGCGCGGCGGCCTGCTGCACGGCCCCGGCGGCACCCGCTACTACGCCGCAGTCTGGGCCAACGACCAGGCCGAATACGTCAACCCCTTCTTCCCCTACCTGGGCGACCGCGCCGCCGTGCAAAGCGCCATGACCAGCTTCGGCCTGTTCGCGCGGTATATGAACACCGACTTCAAGCCGATCCCGTCCTCCATCATCGCCGAAGGACGCGGCTACTGGAACGGCGCCGGCGACCGCGGCGACTGCGCCATGATCTCCTACGGCGCCAGCCAGTTCGCCCTGGCGCAAGGCGACAGCGGCACCGCGCGCCAGCTGCTGCCCCTGATCGACTGGTGCCTGGAATTCACACGCCGCAAGCGCGACGCGCAAGGCATCATCCATTCCGACAGCGACGAACTGGAGGGCCGCTTCCCGGCCGGTAAAGCCAACCTGTCGACCAATGTGCTGGCCTACGGCGGCCTGGAAGGCGCCGCACGGCTGGTGGCATCGCTGGGCGACAGCAAGCGCGCCAGCGAACTGCAACAGGAAGCGCAACAGCAGCGCGGCGCCATCGAGCGGCACTTCGGCGCCCGCATGGCCGGCTACGACACCTACCGCTACTACGACGGCAATGAAAAATTGCGCGCCTGGATTGCCCTGCCGCTGGCGCTCGGCATCAACGAACGCCAGCGCGGCACGGTCGACGCCCTGCTGTCGCCGCTGCTGTGGACCGAAAACGGCGTGCTGACCGAAGCCGGCGACAAGACCTTCTGGGACCGCGCCACCCTGTACGCACTGCGCGGCTTGCTCAAAGCCGGCGAACTGGAACGCACCATGCCCTACCTGCGCTACTACTCCAGCCGCCGCCTGCTGGGCGAGCACGTGCCATATGCGGTGGAAGCCTGGCCGGAAGGCCAGCAACGCCACCTGTCCGCCGAAAGCGGCCTGTATGCGCGCGTGGTGACGGAAGGCCTGTTCGGCATTGAAGCAACCAGCCTGCGCAGCTTCACCATCGCGCCGCGCCTGCCGAAGGGCTGGCCCGGCATGGCGCTGCGCCATATGCGCGCGTTCGGCGCGGGCGGGCAAGGCAGCGGCATCGACATCGTCACCACGCGCAGCAAGGGCGGCCAGCGCGTGCACGTCAGCCTGGACGGCAAGACTTTGCTGAACCAGCTGTGGGACGGCAAAGCGCCCTTGCTGGTCACGCTGCCGGATTGATTTATACCGTTATACCGTTTTCGGTATTGGTCGCATCCAAAGATTCATTAGATCGCTATCAACTTCTTCCCTAGCATGTCTCCATCGGCCGCCGTTGTGCGGCCGATTACTTACCACCTCAGGAGACGAAATGAAGAACCCTTCCCAACGTGTGCGGATGACGCTCATTGCACACGCCCTCGCGATGGCTTTCGCAGCGCCAGCCTTCGCCCAATCCAACGCCACCGGCACCATCTTCGGCCAGGTTGCCAACGGCAACGGCGCCAGCGTGGTGCTGGAGAACACGGCGACCGGCGCACGCCGTACCGTCGCGGTGGACGCCAGCGGCCGCTATAACGCCAGCTCCATGCAGCCGGGCGCGTACAAGGTAAGCCTGGTCCGCGGCGGCAATGTCGAGCGCACGCTGGAAGTGGAAGCGCTGATCGGCCAGGGTGTGGAGGCTTCGTTCGAAACCGTCCAGGCCGTGATGGTGACCAGCCGCCGTCCGACGATTGACGTCAGCAACACCAACAACGGCGCCGTGTTCACCGCGCGCCAGCTGGCCGCGCTGCCGATCGCGCAAAGCATCTCCGGCATCATCCAGCTGGCGCCGGGCACCACGCGCGGCAACCCGCGCGTCGGCGGCGACAGCTTCGGCGGCTCCGGCGTGACCGAGAACGCCTACTACATCAACGGTTTCCCGGTCACCAATGTGTACCGCCAGATCGGCTCCACCACCCTGCCGTTCTTCGCCATCGCCCAGGCGCAGATCCTGCAAGGCGGCTACAGCGCCGAATTCGGCCGCTCCACCGGCGGCGTGGTGAACATCACCACCAAGAGCGGCACCAACCGCTGGGAAGCCGGCGCGGTCCTGCAGTACACGCCGAACGCGCTGCGCGCCAAGCCTGAGAACACCTACTACCCGCAGACCGGCGCCAACCCGAGCACCGACGGCAAGCTGCTGACCTACCGTGGCAGCAACACCGCCAACGACGTCTTCGGCAGCGCCTACGTCGGCGGCCCGCTGATCAAGGACAAGCTGTTCATGTTCGCCAACGTGGAGATGGACCGCTTCACCACCGACTACATCAGCAAGAACTCCGATTCGGTCAACAAGACCAACGGCTGGACCGAGCGCGCCACCAATACCCCGCGCTACATGGCCAAGCTCGATTACAACATCACCGACGAGCACCGCCTGGAGTTCACCCAGATCCACGACGAGTACCAGCGCAAGCAGCAGAACTACGGCTTCGACTACGCCACCCTGAACCGCAACAATGTGCGCGCGGGCGGCACCACCGGCGATGCCGCCAAGACCGACGACTCGATCCTCAAGTACACCGGCTTCCTGACCGACAACCTGACCGTGACCGCACTGGCCGGCCGCTTCAAGTCGACCTATCCGCAAAGCCGCGAAGGCTATGTGCCGGGCCTCTACCAGGTCAGCGCACCGGTCGGCAACCAGGTGCCGGGGCTGGTCTATGTCAACCCGCAAACCATCGGCGGCACCATCCAGGTCGATAACGCGGAAGACAAGCAATCGACCCTGCGCCTGGACGTCGAGTACAAGCTGGGCAACCACGCGCTGCGCGTCGGTATCGACCGCAACAACGTGTCCTCCATCAACGGCTCGGAACTGGCCGGCGGCGGCACCTACTACTACCTGAAAGCCGACCCGAACGAGCCGGTGACCGGCGGCCGTTCGCCGGCATCGGGCGGCGGCTACGGCCTGCAGGGCTACTACGTCAACATCTACCACCAGAGCGATTCGGCCTCGCCGAAGACCGACCAGGCCGCGCAATACATCCAGGACCGCTGGCAGGTCACCGACAACCTGCTGCTGGACCTGGGCCTGCGCAACGAACAGTTCACCAACAAGAACAGCTTCGGCGAATCCTACGCCGCCCAGCGCCACATGCTGGCGCCGCGCGTGGGCGCGTCGTGGGACGTGCGCGGCGACGGCACCCTGAAAGCCTTCGCCAACGCCGGCCGCTACCACCTGCAGATCCCGACCAGCGTGGCGCTGCGCCTGGCCGGCAACCCGGTCCACATCGACCACTACTACACCTACACCGGTGTCGATCCGAAGACCGGCGCGCCGACCGGCCTGACCGAAATCAGCCCGCCATTCTCGGCCGGTAACGAATACGGCAAGGCGAAGGATCCGCGCCAGGTGGCATCGGCCAACCTGGGCGCCAACTACCAGGACGAACTGGCGCTGGGCTTTGAAATGGCGCTGACGCCTGCCTACAACGCCGGCAGCAAGCTGACCTACCGCACGCTGCGCAACACCATCGAAGACTGGTGCGACCAGCGTCCGGTCGATGCCTGGGCCAAGCGCAACAACATCGACACCAGCAACTACGGCATGCCGTGCCTGCTGGTCAACCCGGGCCGCGACAACACCCTGACCCTGGACCTGCGCGGCGACGGCAAGCTGGTGACGATCCCGCTGACGGCGGAGGAAATCGGCCTGCCGAAAGTCAAGCGCGAGTACACGGCGCTGGACTTCTTCCTGGAGCATCCGCTGCGTAACGGCTGGTACGGCAAGGTGAACTACACGCTGTCGCGCCTGAAGGGCAACTTCGAAGGCCAGGTGCACTCCGATATCGGCCAGACCGACATCGCCGCCACCACCGCCTACGACTTCCCCGAGCTGATGGCCAACGCCGAAGGCCTGCTGGCCAACAACCACACGCACGTTGTGAAAGCGTTTGGCTACTACCAGCTGACCCCGGAATGGAACCTCGGCGCCAACATCAACATCGTCAGCGGCGGTCCGAAGTCCTGCATCGGCAACCTGCCGAAGGCGCTCAACGTCAACAACAACCCTGGCGGCTGGTACGGCTCGGCCACCTACTACTGCGACGAGAAGCCGGCGCAACGCGGCTCTTTCGGCCGCATGCCGACCGACTTCCGCGTGGCGCTGAATGCGACCTACATGCCGCAGCTCGTGAAAGGCCTGGCGCTGAAAGCCGACGTGTTCAACCTGTTCAACCGCCAGACCACGATGGCCACCGATCCGGTGTACAACGCCGGCAAGAACAAGGTCAGCGCGTACTACGGCCAGGTGCTGGGGCGCGCACCGGAACGCCAGGTGCGCTTCTCGGCCGAGTACAACTACAAGTTCTAAGGGTTAGCGTCCCGCTTCCTTCAGGTATTCGGTGCGCGCCGCCAGTGCGGTATCGGCGAAATCGGAGAACAGGCCGTCAATGCCAATGGCAAAGAACTGCTTGTACTCCTGCACCGGATCACCCTTGTAGTTGCCCGCCAGGCGGCGCTTTTCGTTGCGGAAGGTGTAGGGATGCACGAACAAGCCCGCCTTGTGGGCGTCGGCCACCAGCGTGGTCGGCGCCATCGTGGTGGTGTCGGCTTCGTTGACCTTGCCGTCGCCGTTCACGTCCTTCACCTTGCCGCTGGCATCCAGCTCGCCCTTGACGCTGACGATGTAGCGCTTCCATGGGCCGATGCCGTCGGCGTAGGTCTTGATCTCGGCCAGTCCGGCCGCCGTCACCATATCGCTGAACTTGCGCTTGTCGCCAGCCTGGGCCCAGTCGTACGGTTTATCGTATGGCGCGGCATAGGTCAGCGCGCCGGTCTTCAGGTCGACGTCGTCGGCATCGATCAGCTGCACCATCTTCAGTCTGGAGCCCTTGCCGCGCATGTATTTCAGGCTGCCCGGCTCGAAGGACTGGATGAACACCGGCGCGCTGGCGTCGCTCCAGCCGGCGCTGGACAGCAATGCCAGCAGCTTGTCTTCCAGCGGCACGCCTTGCTGGCGGTGGAAGGTCGGGTTCTTGGTTTCCGGGTAGATGGTGATGCTGCGGCCGCTCTTCTTGATCATGTCGACGATTTCCTGGATCGTCGCGATCTTGTACTTGCCGTTGAATTGCTGCGGGCGCTCGGCATCGGTCGAGATGCCGCCCAGGGTCTTGATTTCCGCCAGCGTGAAGTCGCTGGCGAACCAGCCCTCCTGCACTTCGCCGTCCACGCTCAGGGTGCGCTTGCGGGCCGCGAACTCGGGGTGCTGGGCCACGTCGGTGCTATAGGCCAGGTTGGGATCGTGGCGGGCAATCAGCACGCCGTCCTTGGTGGAGATCACGTCCGGCTCGATCGCATCGGCGCCCAGCTCGATCGCGCGCGCGTAGGCTTCCACCGTCTCTTCCGGGATGTAGCCGCTGGCGCCGCGGTGGGCCACCACCATGGCCGGCTTGCCATCCAGGGTTGGCAGCGGCGCCACGTCCGTGCCGCCACAGGCCGACAGCGCTGCCGCTGCCATTACTACCGATACCGTCTTGTTCATTGCCGCCTCGTCGAAAGTTAAGAACGAGGCGGATTCTAGGTGGCTAAAGTGACAACTCCATGACGCTGCGTCAGGACTTCGGCAGCACGCGCACCAGCTCGCGTTCAAGTTCGGCGTAATTTCCCTGGGTGCTGCTCAAGGCGCCCTGCATCTGCACCACCGCGTAGTACAGGCCAGTCCTGTCGACTTTGACGAATTCGACATCGGCCATGCGGTTGACGAAGGCCGGCGCATCGAGCATCTGGCGCCCGGAGCTGTAGCTACTCTGGCCGATATCGCGCTGCAGCGCGTACACGCCAGCATAGCGTTGCAGCAGCACAGGATCGATCCAGCTGGCGGCCTGGCTGGCCACCGCCACTTCCCACGCCTCGCGGCGCAGCGTTGGCGTATATTGGTTCATGCCGAACTTGCCGTTGCTCGATTCGCGCACGTGGTTCAACAACTGCTGGTCGTCGACGTTGTTGCTGATATCTTCGCGCAGAGCGGCGCGGACGGCGCCCAATTTGTCGATCTCCTGCTGGTTCTTTTGCATGACCGAGCGCAGCTCGGCGAGGTTGGCACGGATTTCAGTCTCGATATTCGCCTGCGCCTCGTGCGCACGGTGCCGGTGGTGCCAGCTTTGCGCCGCATGTTCCAGCGCCAGCGCGGTCAGGATACTGACCACAATCATCGCGTACTCACCGGCGAACGCCTTCGCCGAAGCGAGCGCGCCTTTCTTAGGCAATTCAACGTGCATTTTTGCTGGCTCTCCAAGGGAATCGGGGAGCGCAATCTTACACTATTGCCATGCTTTTTTATTAATTCACTTCTTCTTGGCGAGCGAGGCTTGGTACAGCGTCTTGGCGTCCTTGTGGGCCTGGTCGACGGTGCGCAGCTTCTTGTCGTCGTCGTGGCGCACGAAGAATTCGGCGTCCTGCGCGTCCACCACCAGCTTGATGGCGGCGGCTTCCTTCAGGTTGTATTTTTCGAAGATCAGGGTGGTCACTTCGTCGAGGTATTCTTCGTAGGTCATGCTATCGCTCCATTTGCAAGGGCAGCATTATGCCCGGACTCTTGCGAAATGTGTTTCAGGTCGATATAATTCGTGCCCTTCGGGTCGTTAGCTCAGTTGGTAGAGCAGCGGACTTTTAATCCGTTGGTCGCAGGTTCGAGCCCCGCACGGCCTACCAGTATCAGCAGAAAAGCCTCGTCTTCGGACGGGGCTTTTTTGTTTCGCCTATACTTGGCCTCCCCATCCCTTTGCGAGGCCTGCATGCACTACGTCCTGATTTACGATTATGCGCCCGACTACCTGGAGCGGCGCGCCGAGTTCCGCGATGCGCACCTGAAGCTGGCGTGGGAGTCCCACGGCCGCGGCGAATTCCAGCTGGGCGGCGTGCTGGCCGATCCGGTCGACAGCGCCCTGCTGTGGTTCAAGGCCGATGCGCCGGCCGTGGTGGAGGATTTCGTCGCCAACGATCCGTACGTGAAAAATGGCCTGGTGGTGAACTGGCGCATCCGCCCTTGGATGACGGTGGCTGGCGCGCTGGCCGATGCGCCGATACATCCGGCCTAGGTACAGCTTCACGCGGCGCTGAAATTGTGAGACATTGGGTTTTTCCCGCCAAGGAGCCCAGTAATGACCCTGCAGGAGCATTGCCGCATCGAGCCGCTGGACCAGGCCCACGCGCTGCACGCCAGCTTCTACACCGAGCCGCACTGGCTGGAATTCGAACAGCGCGCCGTCTTCGGCGGCACCTGGCAGCTGGCGGCGCACAGCGGCGAGCTGCAGGCGGCGGGCGACCATGTGGTGGGCGATATCGCGGGCAAGCCGATCATCATCGTGCGCCAGGCGGACGGCAGCCTGCAGGCTTTCTTCAACGTGTGCCGGCACCGCGCCGGGCCGCTGGCGACCTGCAACGGCAAGGGTGCGCGGGCGCTGCACTGCAAATACCACGGCTGGACTTATGAGCTGGACGGCGCGCTGCGCGCCGCCACGGAAATGCAGGATGCGCGCGATTTCGACAAATCCGCCGTCCGCCTGCAAGGCATCCGCGTGCGCGAGTGGCAGGGCCTGGTGTTCGTGGCGCTGGACGCCTCGGCGCCGCCGTTCGAGCAGGTGTTTGCCGGCATCGCCGGGCGCATCGCGCCGACCGAGCTGTCGCAGATGCGCTTTGCCAAGCGCGACACCTACAAGCTCGAATGCAACTGGAAGGTGTACATCGATAACTTCCTGGAGGGCTACCACCTGCCCTTCGTGCACCCGGGGCTGTCGAAGGTGCTCGACTACCGCGTCTACGATACCGAACTCGCGCAGTGGCATTCGCTGCAGCATTCGCCGCTGCGCAACAACGACGGCATCTACGGCGACGGCAATGCCTGGTACTACTTCATCTACCCCAACATCATGCTGAACATCACGCCGGGGCGGCTGCAGACCAACCGCATCCTGCCGGCCGGCCACGGCCACTGCATCGTGGAGTTCGACTATTACTACACCGACGATCCCGAGGTGCAGGCGCGGGTGCAGGCCGAGCAGGCCTTCAGCGACGAGATCCAGGCCGAGGACATCAGCATCTGCGAGCATGTGCAGCAAGGGCTGGCGTCCGGCTCGTACAGCGCCGGGCGGCTGAACCCGAAGCGCGAGAGCGGCGTATGGCACTTCCAGAACCTGCTGCGCGCGGCCTATGCACGCCATGGATAAGCCGCTCGGCTTCTGGATGTGCACCTCCCTGATCGTGGGGAATATGATCGGCATGGGCATCTTCATGCTGCCGGCCGCGCTGGCGCCGTTCGGGCGCAACGCCTTTGCGGGATGGGCGGTGACGGTGGTCGGCTGCCTGTTCATCGCCCACGTCTTCGCCCGCCTGGCGCGCGCCATGCCGGAGCAGGACGGGCCATACGGCTACTGCCGGCGCGCCTTCGGCAACGGCGTGGCCTTCTTCACCATGTGGTGCTACTGGGTCTCGGTATGGGTCACCAATGCGGCGCTGGCGATCGGCATCGTCGGCTACCTGACCACCTTGCTGCCGGTGCTGGGCAGCCACCCGGCCCTGCCGCCGCTGGCGGGCATCGCGATCATCTGGTTCTTCGTGCTGGTCAGCCTGCGCGGGGCGCTGGCTTCGGGCCGCGTGCAGCTGGTGTCGGCGGCGCTCAAGCTGCTGCCGATGGGCGCCATCGTGCTGCTGGGGCTATGGGTGTTCGGCGCCGACAGCGCGGCCTACAGCGCCCACCTGCCGGACGCGCCCTTCACGCTGGACGGCACGGCGGCGGCGGGCACCATCGCGCTGTTTGCCATGCTGGGCGTGGAGTGCGCGGCGCTGCCGGCCACCAAGGTGCAGCAGCCGGAGCGCACCATCCCGCGCGCCACCATTGCCGGCACCCTGATCGCGGCGGCGGTGTACGTGTCGGTGTGCGCGATCCCGCTGCTGCTGTTGCCGCAAGCCGAGCTGGCGGCGTCGAACGCGCCCTTCGTGGACCTGTTCCGGCGCTATTGGGATGCCGGCAGCGGCCACTGGCTGGCGCTGGCCGTGATCTTCAGCGGCCTGGGGGCGCTGAACGGCTGGACCATGCTGGCGGGCGAAGTGACGGCGTCGATGGCGGCGCACGGCATCTTCCCGGCGCGGCTGAAGGCGCCCAACCGCCACGGCGCGCCGGGCTGGTCGCTGATCCTGATGGGGGTGCTGGCCAGCGCCATGATCGGCATGAACTACAGCCGCTCGCTGGCCGAGGGCTTCACCTTCCTGACGCTGGTGGTGACGGCGGCCAGCATGCCGCTCTACCTGGTGGGCGGCGCGGCGGTGTTCAAGCTGCACCGGCGCGGCGTGCTGGCGCGCGGCCCGGCGCTGTCGGCCAGCGCGGTGATGACTTGCGTGTTCTCGCTGCTGGCCTTCTACGGCATGGGGCGCGAGGCATTCTGGTGGGGCATGGCGCTGGGCGCGGTCAGCCTGCCGATGTATTGGCTGGTGCGCTGGCGGCAGAAGGCGCAGGCGGCGCGGGCGCTCGCAGGCAGTACGCCACCAGCAGCAGCGCCGCAGTAACGGCGGCCACCAGGGCCAGCTTGGGCAGCAGCGCCAGCGACGCGGCGTGGGTGATCAGCTGGTTTTGCAGCAGCACGGCGGCGATGAAGCACAGCACGGCCGCCACCGTCCAATGCTTGCCGCCGCCACTGCTGGCGCGCGTGGCCACGTACAGGCGGCCGGCCGGCAGCTCGAACGGCGGCCAGGGGTCGGCCGCGGCCACGTCGGCGGGGCGCCAGCCGGTGCGGCGGAACCACAGCTGCAGCTTGTCGCGCCAGCGCGCGGTGCGCACCGCGTCGTGCCACATCACGGCCGGCCAGGCGAATTGCGCCCACACGCCGTTCCAGCCGGGCGCGCCCTTGCGCACGCCGTACACGCACGGCTCGCCTTCCTCGATATAGGTGCCGAACAGGCGGTCCCACAGCATCAGGGTGGCGGCGTAGTTGCGGTCCAGGTAGACGTCGTTGACGGCGTGGTGCACGCGGTGCGCGCTGGGCGTGTTCAGGATGCCTTCGATCAGCGGCACGCGGCCGATCAGGCGGGTGTGGATCCAGAACTGGTAGAACTTGCTGAGCGTGAGCTGGATGATGAACACGCCCGGCGGGCAACCCAGCACCGCCAGCAGCATGAACAGCGGCGCGTGGAAAGCGTCCTGGAAGGCGCCCTGGCGCAGCGCGGTGGACAGGTTGAATTCCTCGCTCTGGTGGTGCGGCGCATGCACCGCCCACAGGAAGTTGATCTCGTGCGACCAGCGGTGGGCCCAGTAGTACACCAAGTCGAAGGCGAGGAAGGACCAGATCCAGGTCCAGGCCGAATCGGGGGCGGACTGCCACAGCGCGCAGTGCGTGAAGACCCAGGCATAGGCCAGCAGCATGGCCGACTTGGTGAACACTTCCAGGGTCACGGTCCAGATGCCGCAGGCCATGCTGGTCATGCTGTCGGCCAGGCTGTAGGCCTGGATGCGGCGGCGCGCCGCCCACCAGGCCTCGGCCGCGATCATCAGCAGGAAGACGGGGGTGGCGGCGGCCACCAGGGCGTTGTTATCGAGCATGGGCGGGCTTGGTATCGGCCCAGCGTGCGAACACGGTGCGCAGCGCCTGCCAGGCCGGGCGCGGCGGCGCCAGCAGCACGGTGGGCGCGGCGGCATCATGGTCGGCCTGGGCGGCCTTGGCCTGGGCGCGCGCCTGCTCTTTCGCTTCGCGCCGCGCGGCGGCGGCGATATCGGCCAGCTGCGCCAGCTGCACGGCGTTGGGGAAGCCGTCCACCAGGTAGCGCGGCGGGCAGTCGCCGGTGCGCTGCATCAGGGCGCCGATCACCGGCTGCGCGGCGTCCCAGCGCACGGTGATGGGGGCGTCGCTGCTGGCCGGGTCGGCAAAGCACAGCAAGTCGGTGCGCGGCAGCAGGCTGGGCACGCCGCGGGTCCAGGTGCAGGCGCTGGTGCGGCGCTGTTCGGGGCCGGTCTTGCCGACCATATAGGTGGCGATGTACAGGTCCTGGCCGCTGGCGGCGGCGCGCGCCTTCAGCAATTCCTTCTGCATGCGGTAGTCGTTGCTGTCGGCGTACTTGGCCAGGCTGTTCAGGCGGCGCGCATGCGCCGGCGGCACGAACACCTGCCAGCGGCCGTCGACCAGGCGCAGCATGCGCGGCGTGACCATCTTCTCTTCGCGCATGGCGTCGATGGCCGCTTTCAGCATCGCGTCCAGCCCCACCTCGCACTTGTCGCTGCACACCATCAGGAGGCCGCGCGTGGGCACCATCACCACCGGGCGGCCGTGCGTGACCACCGCGGCCAGCAGCTCGGGCAGCAGCATGCGCGAGGAATCGTAGCCGTCGTCCCAGGCGCCGCCGAACACGCCCTGCGGCGACGACTGCAGCGGCAGGCTGGAACGGGCGCGCAGGTTGGCGAAGGCGGCGTCGAAGG
Source organism: Pseudoduganella sp. OTU4001 (assembly GCF_038440195.1). Lineage (NCBI taxonomy): Bacteria > Pseudomonadati > Pseudomonadota > Betaproteobacteria > Burkholderiales > Oxalobacteraceae > Pseudoduganella > Pseudoduganella sp. OTU4001. The sequence continues at coordinate 57,227 of NZ_JASATG010000028.1, forward strand.
CGGCGTCCTCGCTCATGTCCCAGGCGTCCAGGTGGGCTTGCGCCACGCGGTGCACCACGCTGCCGCGGTGGTAGGCCAGGCCCACTTCCAGTCCCTCGCACAGGGGGCGGAACAGCAGCGGCGAGTAGCCGCGCGCGGCGGCCAGCATGGCTTGTCCGCGTTCGGCGCTGTTGCGCACGATCGGCAGCAGGTAGCGCGCCGCTTCCTCCACGGTGCCGGGGGTGTTACCCATCAGGACCATGCCGGCCGTGTAGCGCAGCAGGTCGTCGCTGGCGGCCGGCGAGGCGGCCAGCCATTCCTGGTACAGGCGCTCGAGCGGCACCGCCAGTTCCAGCGGGTACGGCGAGGCCGGACCGGGCACGCCGAACAGCTCGCCCTCCTCGGCCAGGTACTGCCAGCGGCGGCCCGGGTCGAGCGCGGCGAGCTGGGCCTGCAGCAGGGCGGCGTAGTCGGCCAGCGCCGCGCGCGCGGCCGGCAGCACGGTATCGGCCTCGATCGCGCTGGCGCAGCCGCAGCGCGCCAGCGCCTCGCGGTAGCGTTCGGCGCTGGCCAGGTCCAGGCCCTTTTTCAGCAGCGCCCCATTGCCGTCGGCGATCGGGCGCACCGCCGCCAGCGGGCGGCGGAACAGCAGCATCAGGCGCGCCTCGACCCGCTCGCGCTGCAAGCCGGGCTGTACACCGAGGGTCCGGATACGGAAGGTCGCTGCCATAAAGTCATTGAAAAATGTGCAACGGCATTGTACGGCATGCCAACCCGCAAAGGAGGTATCATGTTGGCCCCATGCCACAAACCATTGCCGCCCCAGCCACCAGCGAACTGCTGGTCAAGAAAAGCCGCTTTCTAGGCTACCTCCACCCGGTGGCCGACCGTGCCGCGGCGCAGGCCATCGTGGCCGGCCTGCGCGCCGCCCATCCGGACGCCGCTCACGTCTGCTGGGCGCTGCTGGCGGGCGGCCAGTCGGCGGCGGTGGACGACGGCGAACCGGCCGGCACGGCCGGGCGCCCGATGCTGGACGTGCTGCGCCACCAGGACCTGGCAGGGGTGCTGGCGGCCGTGGTGCGCTACTACGGCGGCATCAAGCTCGGGGCCGGCGGCCTGGTGCGCGCGTATACCGACTGCGTGGCGCAAGCGCTGCTGACGGCGGAGAAGATCGCCATCGTGCGCTACAGCGCCCTGCGCTGCAGCCTGCCGTATGCGCTGGAAGGCCGGCTGCGGCGCGAACTGGCGGCGGCCGGCGCCGAACTGCTGGCGGTCGCGCATGGCGAGCGCGTGACCTTGGCCTTCCGCGTGGCCGAGCAGGCCGCCGCGGCGCTGGCGGCGCGGCTCGACGACGCGGCCAGCGGCCAGCTGGCGTGGCTTCAAGAATGTTAACGAACGTGAACTTCTATTAACATTTTTTGCGTTATTGCCGCGCTCTGCTAACGTCCAGGACATGCGCGACGAAACACTATTTTCCGGTAACCAACTGGCAGCCATCTTGCAGGCCCTGCCCGACCCGGCATTCATCCTGACCCGCAGCGGCCGCTACATGGCCATCTTTGGCGGCATCGACGCGCGCTATTACCACGACGGTTCCTACCTGATCGGCAAGACCGTGCACGACATCCTGGCGCCGGACAAGGCCGACTGGTATCTGCAGCAGCTGCGGCATGCGCTGCAGCGGCAGGCCCTGCACATCGTCGAATACAGCCTGGCGCCGGACGACGTGAAAGGCTGGCAAGCCGAGCGCGCCACGCCGCGCCTGTGGTTCGAGGGCCGCATCAAGGCGCTCGACTTCCTGGTGGCGGGCGAAGACGCCGTGCTGTGGGTGGCCAGCAACATCACGCCGCGCAAGGAGCTGGAAGTGCAGCTGCGCACGCAAAGCGAAGTCGACGCCCTGTCCGGCCTGCTCAACCGGCGCAAGCTGATGGGCGTGCTGGCCGAGCATTTCGACACCTTCGAGCGCTATGCCACGCCGATGGCGGCGCTGATATTCGACCTCGACCACTTCAAGCGCGTCAACGACGAGCACGGCCACCTGGCCGGCGACGTGGTGATCAAGACCACCGCCGAAGTCTGCCGGCGCGAACTGCGCGCCACCGACGCCCCGGCACGCCTAGGCGGCGACGAATTCGTGGTCCTGATGCCACATACCACGCTGGCGCAGGCCGGCCCCATCGCCGAGCGCCTGCGCCAGCGCATCGCCGCCACCTTGGCCGGGCTGGGCAGCATCGGCAGCGGCGTCACCAGCAGCGGCGGCCTGGCGCAGTTCTTGCCGGGCGACAACTCCGGCGAGGAGGTGCTGAAGCGCGCCGACGACGCGCTGTACCAGGCCAAGCGCGGCGGGCGCAACCGCATCGCCGGCGGCGGCGCATGACGCTTGCGGGGGCTTGGTAAAAGGTTCACAATTCCTTCAACAGTTGAGGGAGGAAACGATGGACTCGATGCTCCACTTGAAACCCGCCGACACCTGGCTCCTGAGCCGTGGCATGCGTGCCCGGCACCACCTGCTGGCGCCAGCCCAGCCCGGCCGCAGCGCCGCCCTGCCGCCGTTTGGCCGCTGGCGCGGCCTCGACACCATCGCCGCCCCCCTGCTCGAGCACCTGCGCCAGTGCCGCGCCGACTGCGCCTATGCGCAGCGGCTGGACCTGCTGCAGCAAAGCGTGGCGCGCGCCGAGCGCCAGCTGCCGCAGCTGACGGCGCGCCAGCCCTGGCAAGTGACGGCGGCCGGCCCGGTCCTGGGCGGCGACGCCCTGCTGGCCAGCTGGCACCTGCTGTTCATGGCGGGCGGCGTGGCGCTGGCCAGCCCCGGCCCGCTGGGGCGCGAATTCGCCACCTACGCCTGCCACGTCGCGGCCTGCCTGCGCCAGCTGCACGAGGCGCTGGCCAGTTTCGACATGCTGCTGCAGCAGGCGGCCGCGCCGCAACGCCAGGCCGCCCTGGCGGCGCTGGGCGAACGCCTGCTGGCCTGGGGCGACGCCCTGGTGGACGACGAGGTGGCGGACGAGGTCATGCTGCGCGTGCAGAACTACCCGGTGCTGTACGAGGAAATGCAGGAGATGGCCGACGGCGGCAGCGACGAGGCGGCCGCCAGCCTGGAGTCGCTGGGCGACATGGACCTGGACCGGCTGGACTGGGCCGGCGGCCAGCGCAGCGGCCTGCTGAAGGCCCTGGACCGCCTGCGCGGCACGGCGGCCAGCAACTGATACGGTCGTTGGCAGGCGTTTCTGCGCCTGTTTTTCGGGGCCGGGCCGGCGCACAATAGGCCCGACCTCGAAAGGAAAACGACATGGAAAACAAACAACAACGCGGTTTCGGCGCGACCATGCTGGCCGTGGCCTGGTCCTTCATCGGCCTGCGCCGGCGCAGCGATTTCGAACGCGACGTCGGCGCCCTGCGCCCGGCTTACGTGCTGGCCGGCGCGCTGATCGCGGCCGGCTGCTTCATCGGCCTGCTGCTGGCGGCGGTGCGCATGGCCACCTCCTGATGCCCCTGCAGCTGGAACACGCCGACCACGTGTTCCAGCTGGGCCGCCTGCTGCTTCAGCGCTTCGGCCGCTGAAGCGGCCTCCTCCACCAGCGCGGCGTTCTGCTGCGTCACCGTATCCATCTCCGTCACGGCGCGGTTGATCTGCTCGATGCCGGCGCTTTGCTCGTCGCCGGCGGCCGTGATCTCGCGCATGATCTGCGACACCCGCTGCACCGACGCCACCACCTGCTCCATCGTGGCGCCGGCCCGCTCCACCAGCGCGCTGCCCTGCTCCACCTGCTGCACCGAGCTGACGATCAGGTCGCGGATTTCCCGGGCCGCGGCCGCGGAGCGCTGCGCCAGCTGGCGCACCTCGGTCGCCACCACCGCAAAGCCGCGCCCCTGCTCGCCGGCGCGCGCCGCCTCCACCGCCGCATTCAGGGCCAGGATATTGGTCTGGAAGGCGATACCGTCGATCACGCCGATGATGTCGGAAATCTTGCGCGAAGAATCGCTGATGGTGCCCATGGTCTGCACCACCTGGCCCACCACGGCGCCGCCCTGCTGCGCCACGGCGGTGGCGGCGGCCGCCAGCTCGTTGGCCTGGCGCGCATTGCTGCCGTTTTCGCGCACGGCGCTGGTCAACTGCTCCATCGAGGAGGCGGTTTCCTCCAGCGCGCTGGCCTGCTGCTCGGTGCGCGAGGACAGGTCCATATTGCCGGCCGCGATTTCGGTGGCGGCGTGGTTGATGGTGTCGGTGCCCTGCCGCACTTCGGACACGATGCGCAGCAGGCTGTCGCGCATGACGGACATGGCCTTCATCATGCTGCCCTGGTCGTCGCGGCGGATAGGCACCTGCACGGTCAGGTCGCCCGCCGCGATGCGCCCCGCGATGTCGGCCGCCACATCGGGCTCGCCGCCCAGCTGGCCAAGCAGGCGGCGCGCGATCAGGGAGGCGGCCGCGATGCCGGCCACCAGGGCCACCGCGCTCATGGCCAGCATCAGGTTGCGCGCGGCGGCGTAGGCTTCGGTGGCGGCCGCCGCGTCGCTGGCGTTGTGCTTGCGCTGCAGCTGGACGTCTTCGTCCATCGCATCCTGCCAGCGCTGGGTGGCCGGGCCGGATTTGGACATCAGCAGCGCCACCGCCTCCTCGTCCTTATGCTGGCTGGCCAGCTGCAGCACCTGGTCGGTCAGCGGACGCGCCTCCTGCTGCAGGGCGCGGATGCGGGCGCGGATCGCCTTGCCCTCCTCGCTAGCCGGCAAGGCTTCCAGCGCGGCCTGCGCCCGGTTGTACTGTTCGCGCGCGGCCCGCAGCTTGGGCAGTTCGCGCTGCATGGCTGCATCGTCCGACAGCAGCACCACGCTGCGCGTGACGCGCGCCACGATGTGCACCGCTTCCGACATATCCTGCACGTGGGTCAGTTTCGCCACATTGAGCTGCACCACCTTTTCCAGCTGGGCGTGGATGCGCTGCATATTGTAGATGCCCAGGCCGGACACCCCGGCCATCAGCGCCAGCACCAGGCCGAAGCCCAGCGCCAGCCGGGTGCCCACCTTCATCGTTTGCTTTGACATGGCTATTCCTTTCGTAGCGACGTTGGAACCGCGGCACAGCAAATAGGCAAGACTACACCAATTACATTAGAATCTGTCGATTCCAAAAATTAAGCCGCAGCCCCCCCTACATGAACCTGCAAGTGATCCTCAACCTGGCCATCGCGGCCGTCGTGCTGGCCTTCCTCGCAATGCAGCAGAAACGCCACGCCAGCTTTACAGTGCGCGTGTTCACCGCGCTGGGCGTGGGGATCGCCATGGGGGCCGGGGGGGG
>NZ_JASATG010000029.1:0-62265 GCF_038440195.1 Pseudoduganella sp. OTU4001
CAAGGTGGACACGAACTGAACCATATGAATACTTCGAATCTTCTTAAACTGATTTTGCTGGCTGCTATCTGGGGCGGCTCGTTTATTTTTATGCGGATCGCGGCACCGGTGTTGGGGCCGGGGGTGCTGATTGAGTATCGGGTTACCTTTGCGGCAATCTTCCTGGCCATCGTCGGGCTGGTGCTGCGCAAGCGCCTGGACTGGCGTAAGCATTGGAAGCATTACCTGGTGCTGGGATTCTTTAATTCGGCCTTGCCTTTCCTGCTGTTCGCATTTGCGGCGAAGACGTTGACCGCTTCCGTTCTGTCGGTGCTGAATGCGACCGCTCCGATCTGGGGCGCAATTGTGGGCGCGGTCTGGCACCGCCATATGGTCAGCGGGCGGGTGTTGCTGGGCCTGGGTCTCGGCACGGCCGGCGTGGCGATGCTGGTGGGCTTTGACCATGTCAGCAGCAAGGAGGGCGCGGCATTGGCGATTGCAGCCGCGACTTTCGCTGCCTTTAGCTACAGCATTGCGACGACTTATACCAAGGTGGCCAAGTCGGCCCTGGGCGTGGAGCCGTTTGCCAATGCCCACGGCAGCATGTGGGCGGCGGCCGTGCTGACCATTCCTTCGCTGGCGATTTTCCCGCAGCCTGGCGAGCCGACCATCGGCATCATGGGCGCGGCATTGGCGCTGGGTGTGTTGTGCAGCGGTATCGCTTACCTGCTGTACTTCGGCCTGGTGCGCGATGTCGGGCCGACCTCGGCGCTGACGGTGACCTTCCTGAACCCGCTGTTCGGCATCCTGTGGGGCTCGCTGTTCCTCAGTGAGGTGGTGGGTTGGCATACCCTGGCAGGGGCGGCGACCGTCATCCTGGGCACCATGCTGGTCACCGGATATAAGCCTAAGTTGCCTTGGATGCAAAAGACCGAGGCGGCATGAAATACACGTTTTCGCTCGACCTGCCGGCGGGCTACCGCGTGCAGGATGTGCTGGCCTTCCATAGCCGCGATAGCGAGAGCGTCGGCGAGCAAGTCAGTCCGGACGCGATCCGCAAAGGCATGTTGCTGGGCGGCGTGCCAGTCGTGCTGAGCGCCGCACTGCCGTCGGGCGTTTGCGAGGCGGATATCGACCTGCCGCGCGCGCGCAAAGTGCCGGCGGAGCTGGCCAGGCAGATCGAAGCGGCGGCCAAAAATATCCTCGGCCTGCATATCGACCCGGCGCCTTTCGTCGCTTTCGCGCGTGGCGATGCCTTGCTCGGCCCTCTGGCGGCGCGCCAGCCGGGCCTGCGCATTGTGCAATCGGCAACGGTGTTCGAGGCACTGACCTGGGCCATCATCGGCCAGCAGATCAACCTGTCCTTCGCCATCGCCCTGCGCCGTACTTTCATCCTGCAGGCTGGCCGCCAGCATAAGAATGGCTTGTGGTGCTACCCGGAAGCTGCCGACGTGGCGCGGCTGGAGGTGGACGACCTGACCAGCCGCAAATTCTCCCGCGCCAAGGCCGAAACCCTGATCCGCTTCGCCCAACTGGTCGCGGCGGGCGAGCTCGATATCGAGGAACGCGAGGACAACCCCATCCCCACCATCTGCAAGAACCTGCTGGCGGTAAAAGGCATCGGCCCCTGGACCGTCAACTACGCCCTGCTGCGCGGTTATGGCTATGCCGACTGTTCCCTGCATGGCGACGTGGCAATCCGCGCCGCCCTGCAGCGCCTGCTCGGCGAGGAAACCAAGCCCGATATGGCCCGCACCGAACTGATCTTGCAGCAATGGCAACCTCATCGCACAATGGCGGCTGCCCATTTGTGGGCCAGCCTCGCCGACCGCCCCAACGAAAGCGCTTGACCCTCACCTAACGTCAGGCTCCAGCATGTCGGTAACGTAACGATGTGAAGGAGCTAAACATGATGTTGAAAGTAGGTGAACTGGCGCGCCGTGCTGGCCTGACGGTCCGCACCCTGCACCATTACGACAGCATCGGCTTGCTCAAGCCATCGGGGCGTTCCGATGCCGGCTATCGTCTATACAACCGGGACGACGTGGCCCGCCTGCACCAGGTGCAGGCACTGCGCCGTTTCGGCATGGCGTTGGCCGACATCGGTCATTTCCTGGCCCAGCCCGGCGCTTCCCTACCCGACCTGATTGCCCGCCAAATCGATTCCCTCGATCAGCAAATTGCTGAGGCCGCGAAGCTGCGCGAGCAGCTTTCGGACCTGCGTGGACAGTTGCTTGCAGGTGAGGAGCCTGAGCTGGCTTCCTGGCTAAACACATTGGAGCAAATGACCGTGTACGACAAATACTTCTCTAAACAGGAACTGGAACAGATGCCAATTTATCACGATGCGGCGGCGCGTGATGAGTGGGCACAATTGGTCGCTGCCGTTGGCGAAAAAATGGCAGCAGGAATTTCTCCGGCAGATCCGGCGGTACAGCAATTGGCCGAGCAATGGATGGCGACATTTTCCCAGCACGCTGGCGACAATCCCCAAATCATGCAGCGGCTGGACAATATGTGGGCGCGCGAAGAATCAGTCCGCGCCCAATCCGGCATTACCCCCGAGATGCGCGGATATATTGCTGCCGCCAATGGCGAGGCGAAATTGGCGATTTACGCCAAATATATGCTCCCGGCGGAAATTGCGACCATGAGAAAACATTTCCAATGCCGCGCACGCGAATGGCCGGAATTAATCGGCGCTATTCGCGCGCAAATGTCTTCCGATCCTTCGCCTGCGGCGCCGGCCGCCCGGGAATTGGCGCATAAATGGTTCGAATTATTCACCGATATGGTGGGCACGGCACCCGACGCACGGCTGCGTTTCCGTCGAGCCCATGAGAATGAACCGGCATTGAATGCGGGGCGCTTGATGACCGAAGACCTGCTCGATTTCCTCCGCCAGGCCCACGCAGGGGCATAATCGCCCCAATTCGTGCCATATATTGGCGCGATCAAGCCGCAAGTTGGCGCACGTGGGCCCGCGTGCGCCAATCGGCTTTCAGTTTGAAAGAAATAGCCCAATTCAGCGTGCACGTTAATTTGGCCATTTCAGGTATCGTGCCTGCGCGGACTGCCGCCATATTCCATTGAATGAATGCCGAGCTGCGCCGTATATTGCGGCGCCACGAAAGTCTGCTCAGCGATCTAACACCTGTGCGCCGCCAGCCAAATAATCGGGCGAGGCGATGACATTAGAGGAGGGGGAAAACATCTCGCCCGCTGCGCGATGCGATATTCAGGAAAATATGGACGAAAAAAAACCGTCATCGCAATTTGCAAATGACGGTTTTTTAGAATTCTGGTTGCGGGGACAGGATTTGAACCTGTGACCTTCGGGTTATGAGCCCGACGAGCTGCCAGACTGCTCCACCCCGCGTCTGATGCGAGTATTATAGGGCAACGCGCCGCTTTAGGCAATATTTATCCCCCTCGATCGCACGATAGATCGAATATATTTCACCGGATGCCGGGAAGCAGCCATTCGGTGTAAAGTAGAGACCATGAAATTTTGCTCAGAATGCGCCCACCCTGTTGAGTTGATGGTGCCGGCCGGTGACAACCGGCCGCGTTACGTTTGCGTCAACTGTTCGGCAATCCATTATCAAAACCCCAAGATGGTGATCGGTTCGATCCCCGTCTGGGAGCGCGATGGTGAGTTGCAAATTTTGCTATGCAAACGTGCGATTGAACCGCGCCGCGGTTTCTGGACCCTGCCCGCAGGTTTCATGGAGAACAACGAAACCACGGCCGAGGCCGCCCAGCGTGAAACCGAAGAAGAAGCCGGCGCCAACATCAAACTTGGCAAATTGTTCACTTTGCTGAACGTGCCGCGCGTGCATCAAGTCCATATGTTCTATATGGCAACCCTGCGTGACCTGGACTTCGCACCGGGCGAAGAAAGCCTGGATGTCAAAATGTTCACGGAAGCGGAAATCCCGTGGGATGACCTGGCCTTCCCCACCATCCGCACCACGCTGGAATTCTTCTTCGCCGACCGCGCCAAGGTGCGCGATGGCGGCAGCTTTGGCTTCCACGAGCAGGACATCACCCAGCCGATGCGCCTGCCTGCCGCAACATGATCCCCTGGCTCGACGCCAACTCCCCCTTTCCCGACGTTTCCCAAGCCCTCACCACGGATGCGCCGGGATTGCTGGCCGCAGGTGCCGACCTGTCGCCGGAGCGCCTGCTGGCCGCCTATCAGCGCGGCATTTTCCCCTGGTTTTCGGAAGGCCAGCCTATCCTTTGGTGGAGCACGGACCCGCGCATGGTCCTGCGCACGGCCGAGTTCAAAGTGTCGGAGAGCCTGAGAAAGACCCTGAAAAAAGTGGCGCGCGACAGCGACCGCTGGCAAGTACGCTTCGACAGCGCCTTCGAACAGGTGATGCGCGCCTGCGCCGCCCCGCGCCGCGACGGTCCCGGCACCTGGATTTCCGAAGAAATCATCGCCGGCTACACCGGCCTGCACCGCCAGGGCTACGCCCATTCTTCCGAGTTATGGCTGGATGGGGAACTGGTGGGTGGCGCTTATGGGGTGTCAATCGGCACCATGTTTTATGGCGAGTCGATGTTCGCGCGTGTGACCGACGGTTCGAAAGTCGCGCTGGCCTATCTCGTACACTTTTTACGACAGAATGGCGTTGAGTTGATCGACTGCCAGCAAGAGACCGGCCACCTCGCATCCCTGGGAGCGCGCCCTATACCGCGCAAGGAGTTCATCAGCCACTTGCAAAAGTGCATTGTGATGCCTCAGATACGCGATTGGTGCCCTACCGCACCGTTCTAGGCCCAGACCGCGTTATGATATGAAGCATGACGCAGCTTAACGACCTCCCCTTTGCAACGTTGCAGTTTTATACAACGGCGCCTTATCCGTGCAGCTATCTCGATGCACGACAGGCGCGCTCGCAGGTCGCCACACCATCGCACCTGATCAACGCCGACGTCTATTCGGAGCTGGTGAAGAACGGCTTCCGCCGCAGCGGCATCTTTACTTATCGTCCATATTGCGATGGCTGCCAGGCTTGCATCCCGGTGCGCGTGGTGACCAGCGGCTTCTCGCCGACGCGCGGCCAGCGCCGGGCCTGGGCGCGCCACAGCAACCTGACTGCGGGCGTGGCCAGCCTGTCGTTCTCGGACGAACATTACGATCTTTACCTGCGCTACCAGAGTACGCGCCACGCGGGCGGCGGCATGGACCAGGATTCGCGCGACCAGTACGCGCAGTTCCTGCTGCAAAGCCGGGTCAATACGCGCCTGGTGGAATTCCGCGAGCCGGATGGCACGCTGCGCATGGTGTCCATCATCGACGTGCTGTCGGATGGGCTGTCGTCGGTCTATACCTTCTTCGATCCTGACGTGCCGGGCGCCTCCTTCGGCACCTTCAACGTGATGTGGCAGATCGCGCAAGCGCACGAGCTGGGGCTGGACTATGTCTACCTGGGCTACTGGATCGAAGAAAGCCCGAAGATGAATTACAAGATCAAATTCCAGCCCTTGCAGGCCCGCATCAAGGGCGTTTGGGGCCCGCTGCTGCCGTCTACTTCTTCATCAGGTCCAGCAACGCCGTAGTCGTCGCCAGCACGCCGGTCTGGATTGCTTTCTCCGCTTCTACCTTGAACAGCGGGCTGTGGTTGTATGCCAGCGTGCCTTTGCCGGCACGCGCAGCCGCCACCTGCTCGGCCGGCGTTGCGCCGACGACAAAGTATACGCTCGGAATGCCCTGGCCGTAGATGAAGTGCGCATAGTCTTCGCCCACCATGCCGCCGCGCTGGTAGCCCTTGTCGAAAATCCCCTCGCCCAATTTGGCCGACCACACGCCGCGCAGGCGCTGCATCAGCGCATTGTCGTTCAGGGTCGGCGGTACCGGACGGTCGGTGTGGCGGATTTCAGGGAGCTTATCTTCCGGCATGCCCGCCGCGCGCGCGGTGTTCTCGGCCACGCGTTTGATCCCGGCCAGCAGCTTGGCGCGGGTGTCGTCGCTTTCCGAGCGCACCGTCAGTTCCAGGCGGGCACTGTCGCCGATCACATTACCTTTGCTGCCGGCGTGGAAGGAGCCAACCGTGATCAGGGCCGCTTCACGCGGGGCGATGTCGCGTGTGACCACCGTCTGCAGCGCCAGCACGATTTGCGAAGCGATCACCACCGGGTCCTTGCCCATGTGGGGGCTAGCGCCGTGGGTGCCGATGCCGTGCACCACGATTTCCATCAAGTCGGCGCCGGAGAATGGCGCTTCACTGACGTCGATCTTGCCCGCTTCCACATCGGCGATCACGTGCAGCGACATGGCGTAGTCCGGCTTGCCGAAGCGCTTGAAGATGCCGTCGGCCATCATGTCAAGCGCGCCACCGGTGCGCTCCTCGGCCGGCTGGCCCACCAGCATCAGGGTACCTTTCCATTCGCCTTTGCGCGCCGCCATCTGGTGCGCGGTACCGACCAGGCTGGTCATGTGGGCGTCGTGGCCGCAGGCGTGCATTACCGGCACCATGGTGCCGCTCATGTCCTTCATCTTGACCTTGGAGGCATGCGGCGCATCGGACCTCTCTTCCACCGGCAGCGCATCCATATCGGCGCGCACCATCACGGTCGGGCCCGGGCCATTGCGCAGGATGGCCACGATGCCGGTCTTGCCCACGCCTTCCGTCACCTCGAAGCCGGAGGCGCGCAGCTCTCTGGCTAGCCGCGCGGCAGTCTGCACCTCCATATAGGACAGCTCCGGATTGGCATGGAAGTGCTTGAACAGCGGCTCCAGCGTGGCTTTGTAGTCGCGCGCAATGGCGCTTGCGAGCTGGTTTTCAGTGGCGATGGCCGGTAAGGCGAGGCAGGCCAGCAAGGCAAGTCCGGGCTTGATCACGTAAGGTCCTCCGAATGGTGCAGTGTAAAATGCTACAAAATACACCAAAGCTGCCCAATAATGTCCGATAAATTCCTGTACTCCCTCGCCCGCCCCATCCTGTTCTCGATGGACGCGGAATCCGCCCACCATTTCACCCTGCCTGCACTGAAACGCCTGTCGGCGCTGGGCCTGACGCGCGCCATGGTGCGCCGCCCGAAAGACGACCCGCGCACCGTGATGGGCCTGACCTTCCGCAATCCGGTCGGCCTGGCGGCTGGCCTGGACAAAGATGGCGCCTTCATCGACGCGCTGGCCGACCTTGGCTTCGGCTCCATCGAAGTGGGCACGGTGACGCCACGCGCGCAGCCCGGCAACCCGAAGCCGCGCATGTTCCGCATCCCGGCAGCGCATGGCATCATCAACCGCATGGGCTTCAATAACGGCGGCGTGGATGCCTTTGTCGCCAACGTGCAGTCGTCGCGCTTCTACCGGAACCGCGAAGGTGTGCTGGGCCTGAACATCGGCAAGAACGCCGACACGCCGATCGAGCGCGCAGTCGACGATTACTTGCACTGCCTGGAAAAGGTCTACCCATATGCCAGCTATGTGACGGTCAACATCTCCTCGCCGAACACCAAGAACCTGCGCCAGCTGCAAGGCGCCTCCGAAGTGGATGGCCTGCTGTCGCAGCTGAAGGAAGCGCAACTGCGCCTGGCCGACCAGCACAAGCGCTATGTGCCAATGACCCTGAAGATCGCACCGGATATGGATGGCGACCAGGTAAAGAACATCGCCGACGCACTGCTGCGCCACAAGATCGACGGCGTGATCGCCACCAACACCACCTTGAGCCGCACCGCTGTGGAAGGCATGCCGCATGGCGCGGAAGCGGGCGGCCTGTCCGGCGCGCCGGTGTTCGAGCTATCCAACAATGTGATCCGCCTGTTGAAAGCGGAACTGGGCGATGCGCTGCCGATCATCGGCGTGGGCGGCATCATGCAGGGCAAGGACGCCAAGGCCAAGATCGAAGCGGGGGCGCAGCTGGTGCAGCTGTACTCCGGCCTGATTTACGCCGGCCCTGCGCTGGTACGTGATTGCGCAGAAGCTCTGCGAGGCTAAGCATGGAAAAAATCACCCTGGGCCGCAGCGACCTTAAGGTCAGCAAGATCTGCCTCGGCACGATGACCTTCGGCCAGCAGAACACCGAAGCCGACGCGCACGCGCAGCTCGATTACGCACTGGAGCGCGGCATCAACTTCATCGACACGGCCGAACTGTATCCGGTGATGCCGTCCGCTGCGACGCAGGGTGCAACTGAACGCTTCATCGGCAGCTGGCTGAAAAAATCCGGCCGCCGCAGCGAAGTAGTATTGGCGACCAAGATCGCCGGCCCGAATCCTTATATGCACTGGATCAGGAAGGGCAAGAGCAACCACAACGCCGCCAACATCCGCGCGGCGGTGGAGACCAGCATGCAGCGCCTGCAGACCGACTATATCGACCTGTACCAGCTGCACTGGCCAAGCCGCAATGTGCCGATCTTTGGCAACAGCGTGTTTGATCCGGAAAAGGAACGCCACGCGGTGGCGGTGGAAGAATCGCTGGCCGTGCTGGGCGAGTTGATCAAGGAAGGCAAGATCCGCCACATCGGCGTATCGAACGAGAGCTGCTGGGGCGTGTCGGAATTCGTCAAGCAGGCCGAGATGAAGGGCCTGCCGCGCATCGCCACCATCCAGAACCTGTACAACCTGACCGCACGCCATTTCGAAACCAGTTTCCTGGACGAGACCTGCTTCCGCGAGCAAGTCAGCCTGCTGGCGTATAGCCCGCTGGCGTTCGGCCAGTTGACGGCGAAGTACCTGGACAATCCGAAAGCGCACGGCCGCCTGACCATCTTCCCGGCCAGCTGGAGCCCGCGCTACCTGCGTCAGGGCGTGCTGGACGCGGTGGCGCAATACGCCAAACTGGCGCGAGACAACGGCATGACACCAGCGCAGATGGCGCTGGCGTGGTGCTACTTGCGCTGGTTCGTCGGTTCCACCATCATCGGCGCCACCACGCTAGCGCAGCTGGAAGAGAACATCAATGCGCTGAGCGTGAAATTGTCGCCGGAAATCGTTGCCGCTATCGACGCCATCCACGCCCAGCTGCCTAACCCGGGCCAATAAACCGGCCTGGCTGCGCCGGATCAGAACTCTTCCCAATCGCCGTCCGCTTTAGCGGTAGACTTTACCAGCTTTGGCTTGGCTGCAGGCGGTGCTGCCGGAGCGGGAGCCGGACGCGTAGCCGCCTTGACAATTGCGCGCGCAGCCAGGCGCTGCGGCGCAGCCTGCTGGTCGGCCAGGCGGAACACGCTGACCGCTTCGGCCAGCATTTCAGCCTGGTCGCGCATCGATTGCGCGGCCGCCGCAGCTTCCTCCACCAGCGCCGCGTTCTGCTGCGTCACATCGTCGATCGAAACAATCGCCTGATTCACCTGGGCGATGCCGTTGCTTTGCTCCTGGCTGGCGGAGCTGATTTCCTGCATGATCGCGCTGACTTGCTGCACCGCCTTGACGATGCCATCCATCGTTTCGCCAGCCTGGTCGACCAGGCGCGAGCCTTCATCCACCGTCTCCACCGAGCGTCCGATCAGTTCCTTGATTTCCTTGGCCGCCGCCGCCGAGCGCTGCGCCAGGTTGCGCACTTCCGACGCCACCACGGCAAAGCCCCTGCCCTGCTCACCCGCACGGGCCGCTTCCACCGCAGCATTGAGCGCCAGGATATTGGTCTGGAACGCGATACCGTCGATCACACCGATGATGTCGACGATCTTGTTCGACGACTCCTTGATCGCGCCCATGGTGCTCACCACCTGCCCTACAACCGAGCCGCCGCGCGTGGCGAAGTCTGATGCCGTCACCACTAGCTGCGTGGCCTGGC
This sequence comes from Pseudoduganella sp. OTU4001, assembly GCF_038440195.1. NCBI lineage: Bacteria > Pseudomonadati > Pseudomonadota > Betaproteobacteria > Burkholderiales > Oxalobacteraceae > Pseudoduganella > Pseudoduganella sp. OTU4001. Next base: position 9,737 of record NZ_JASATG010000029.1, read on the forward strand.
GCGCGTTCTCCGCGTTCTGCTGCACGGTCGAAGTCAGTTCTTCCATCGACGACGCGGTTTCTTCCAGCGAGCTGGCTTGTTCCTCCGTGCGCGAAGACAGGTCAAGGTTGCCGCTGGCGATTTCGTTCGATGCGGTGGTAATGACGTCCGAGCCTGTACGCACCTTGCCGACCGTGCGAGCCAGGCTCTCATTCATATTCGCCAGGGCTTTCAGCAACTGGCCGGTTTCGTCGGAGCTGGTCACTTCAATGCGCTGCGTCAGGTCGCCGCCTGCCACCGCTTCCGCCACACCGACAGCGCGGTTCAACGGCTGCGTGATGCTGCGCGTGACCCACCAGGCGACCCAGGCTGCCAGGGCGGCCGCAGCGGCGGTGAGCACGATCATCAGGTTGCGCGAGCTGGCGTATGCCTGGTTGGCGACATCGCTGGCAGTGTTCACAGCTTGCGACTGGTATTTCACCAGCTCGGTCAGGGCCGTCAGGAAAGCTGTTTGCTCCTTGCGCACGGCAGTGAGCAGGTATTTGACGTTTTCATCGCGCTTGCTGTCGTCGGCGGACTTTTGCAGGAAGCTAGACTGGACGACCAGGTAACGCTCGCGCGCTTCCTGCACGGTCTTTAGCTTGGCCTTGCTTTCCGCATCTACATCGTCCGCAATCAATTTGGCAAGCTTATCGAGATTGCCATCGATCTCGACCTTTTTGTCCTCCACACGCTTGAGTTCCTTCTTCACCGTTTCCGGCTCGGTGGAAAGCATAGCGTTGCGCATGGCGCGCGCGATGTCGTTGACACCGCCGATGGCCTCGTAGGCCAGGACCACCTTGGGTACCTTATCGGTAGCGATATCCTCGGTACCATCATTCAGTTTTCCAAGGTTGACGATGCCGGTGACGGCAATGCCAATCATGAAGGCCAGTGCAAGACCCAAGCCGGCGGCCAGGCGCACGCCAATTTTCCAGTTACCGATTCCCATAAAACCTCCTCAAGGTTACAGGGCATCGCCTCCCTGCAAGGCTTGCTCGATTTCGGTGCGTTTCAGATCCGGGGCGAACTGCGAGATGAACTCATAGGCATATGAACGCAAGTATGCACCTTTGCGCAAAGCAAGTCTTGTTGTATTTACCGCGAACAGATGCGAAGCCTCGATCGCGCGCAGGCCTTTGTCTCGGCCATGGTCGAATGCCATCGACGCCACAACGCCAACGCCCAGGCCGAGCGACACGTATTGCTTGATGACGTCCGAGTCCATTGCCGTCAGCACGATGTCGGGACGTACGCCCGCCTTGTCGAAGGCCGCATCGATATGGCCACGGCCGGTGAAACCGACGTCGTAGGTGATCAGCGGGTGCTCGGCCAGGTCTTCCAGCCGGATCGGGGAGCGTGTCAGCAGCAGGTGGCCATCCGGCACCACGATCAAATGGCTCCAGCGGTAGCAAGGGAAGGACACCAGGTCCGGGAATTGCGACAGGCCTTCGGTAGCGATGCCGATATCGGCCTTGCCCGACAGGACCCATTCCGCGATGTGGTCAGGCGCGCTTTGCTGCAGGGCGATGCGCACATCTGGGAACTCGTTGCGGAAATGCGAAACGGCTTTCGGCAGCGCATAGCGCGCCTGGGTATGGGTAGCGGCAATGGTCAGCGTGCCGCTTTTCTGGCCGGTGAATTCCAGGCTGGCCTGCTGCAGGTTCTCCGCCTCCACCAGCAGGCGGTCGACGATCTTCAGGATACCCTTGCCTGGTTCGGTCAAGCCGGTCAGGCGCTTGCCATTGCGTTCAAAGATGATGACACCGAGTTCGTCTTCCAGTTCGCGGATCTGGCGACTCACGCCCGGCTGGGACGTGAACAGCGCATTGGCCACTTCGGTCAAGTTGTAGTTGCGGCGCGCTGCCTCGCGCACGGAGCGTAGCTGTTGGAAGTTCATGCGTGGGCGCCCTCATCGACGAATACGCGCAGGCGCTTCGGACGCACCACCAGGGTCTCGCCGTCCTGCAGGTTCAGCGCCACATAGCGCTCGTTGGAAATGGTGGCCTCGATAATTTGCGCATTGTCGGCGCGTTCCAGGTCGAGCTGTGCCAGCGGACCAATCGCGTGCGCACGGCGCAGCTTGACCACGATGCCTTCCGAGCCCGGCGCGTAGCGTTCCACTTCCAGGTCGTGCGGGCGGATATAGGCCGTGCCTTTGCCGCTGCCGCCGCCGTGGCCCGCCACGTCGAATTCGACGCCGTCGCTGGCCAGCACGCCTTCATGCACGCGGCCATGGAACACGTTGACGTTGCCCAGGAAGCCATACACGAAAGGCGATGCGGGATGGTTGTACACCTCGTCCGGCGAACCAAGTTGCTCGACGTGGCCCTTGTTCATCAGCACCACACGGTCCGCCACTTCCAGCGCTTCCTCCTGGTCGTGGGTGACGAAGATGGAGGTCACGTGCAGCTCGTCGTGCAGGCGGCGCAGCCAGCGGCGCAATTCCTTGCGCACCTTGGCGTCCAGCGCGCCGAACGGCTCGTCCAGCAGCAGCACGCGCGGTTCAACGGCCAGCGCGCGCGCCAGGGCGATACGCTGGCGTTGGCCGCCGGACAGCTGCGGCGGATAGCGGTCGGCCAGCCAGTCCAACTGCACCAGTTCCAGCAGCTCTTTCACCTTGCGGCGGATCTGGTCTTCCGACGGGCGCTCCTTGCGCGGCTTGACGCGCAGGCCGAAAGCGACGTTTTCGAACACGGTCATGTGCTTGAACAGCGCGTAGTGCTGGAACACGAAGCCCACCTGGCGCTCGCGCACGTGGCGGTCGGAAGCGTCTTCGCCATCCAGCAGCACGGAGCCGGAGTCCGGATGTTCCAGGCCGGCGATGCAACGCAGCAGCGTGGTCTTGCCGCAGCCCGAAGGGCCCAGCAATGCGGTCAGCTCGCCCTGCGGGAAGTCGAGCGACACATTATCCAGGGCGACGAAGTCGCCGAAACGCTTGTTGATGTTCTTGACTGCGATCGTCATATCAGTGCTCCTGCGCGTTCTCTTGCAAACGCCATTCAATAAAGGTTTTCACCGCCAGGGTGACCAGCGCCAGCAGCGCCAGCAGCGAAGCCACGGCGAAGGCTGCGGCAAAGTTGTATTCGTTGTAGAGGATTTCGACCTGCAGCGGCATGGTGTTGGTCTCGCCACGGATATGGCCCGACACCACCGACACCGCACCGAATTCGCCCATGGCACGGGCGTTACACAGGATCACGCCATACAGCAAGCCCCATTTGATGTTCGGCAGCGTCACGCGGAAGAAGGTCTGCCAGCCATTGGCGCCCAGCACCACCGCCGCTTCCTCTTCCTCACTGCCCTGCGCCTGCATCAACGGAATCAGTTCACGCGCCACGAACGGGAAGGTGATGAAGACGGTGGCGATCACGATGCCCGGCACCGCGAACAGGATCTTGATGTCATGCTCCGCCAGCCATGGACCGAACCAGCCTTGCGCGCCGAACAGCAGCACGTAGATCAGGCCCGAGATCACCGGCGACACCGAGAACGGCAAGTCGATCAGCGTCAGCAGCAGACTCTTGCCGCGGAACTCGAACTTGGTGATGGCCCAGGAAGCTGCCACACCGAACACCAGGTTAAACGGCACCGCAATCGCAGCGGTCAACAGCGTCAGCTTGATGGCGGAAATCGCGTCATCGTCCAGGATGGCTTCGGCGTAGACGTCCCAACCCTTCTTCAGCGCTTCGGTGAATACAGCCACCAGCGGCACGAACAGGAACAGGGTCAGGAAGGTCAGCGCCACCGCGATCAGGGTCCAGCGCACCCAGCGCGGCTCCAGCACGTCATGGCGTTGCGGCAGTTCGCCGCGGCGGATTGGGACCGGTGTGCCGCTCATTTGCCATTCCTCCCGCGCGACCAGGCCTGCAGCAGGTTAATCGCCAGCAGCATGATGAAGGACGCGACCAGCATCACGACCGCAATCGCGGTAGCGCCGGCGTAGTCGTATTGTTCCAGCTTGGTGATGATGAACAGCGGCGTAATCTCGGACACCAGCGGCATATTGCCGGCGATGAAAATCACCGACCCGAATTCGCCGGTAGCGCGCGCAAACGCCAGCGCAAAGCCGGTCAGCAGCGAAGGCAGAATGGTCGGAAATACCACGCGGCGGAAAGTCTGGAAGGCCGAAGCGCCCAGACTGGCCGCCGCCTCTTCCAGCTCCCGTTCAGCGTCCTCCAGCACCGGCTGCACGGTACGCACGACGAATGGCAGGCCGATGAAGGTCAGCGCGACGACCACGCCCAGCGGCGTAAATGCGACTTTGACGCCCAGCACGCCTTCGATAAAGCGCCCAAACCAGCCATTGGAAGAATACAGCGCAGTCAGCGTAATGCCGGCGACGGCGGTCGGCAGCGCGAATGGCAAATCGACCAGTGCGTCGATAATGCGCTTGCCGGGGAATTTATAGCGCACCAGTACCCAGGCCACGATGCCGCCGAAGAAGACGTTAAACACCGCGCCGATGAACGAGGCGCCGAAAGTCAGCTTATAGGAAGCGACCACGCGCTCCGACGTGACAGCGGCCCAGAAGCCGTCCCAGGTCATGGTGAAGGTCTTGAGGAAGATCGCCGACAGCGGGATCAGGACGATCAGGGTCAGGTACAGGATCGTGAACCCCAGCGACAGGTTAAAGCCCGGCATCACCCGATAGGGCGCCTTCCGTGCCTTGACCTCCCCTGCCGGCGCATTCGCTGGCAACGCTACTGCAGACATGCTCGCTCCCTTATTACAATTTCGACTATTAGGAGCGCATGTTGGCATTCATGCGTTATAAACCAAACTAACCATTTCTCATTTGCTTATGCCACTAGCTTGGCGGCCACCGTCACCAGAACAGTAGCGAGCACGCCGCGCAGCAAGCGCTCCGGCATGGAACGCGCAAACCAGGAGCCGATAGTGATGCCAGGGACGGAGCCGACCAGCAGCGTCGCCAGCAGCATCCAGTTGATTGAGCCCAGCCACCAGTGGCCGACGGCCGCGATGGCGGTCAGCGGCACGGCGTAGGCGATATCGGTACCCGCCACTTCGGCCGGAGTCAGGCGGGGATACATCAGCACCAGCAGCGTGGCGCCCACAGCACCCGCGCCAATCGAAGAGATGGTGACCAGGGTGCCCAGCACGGCGCCGGCAACGACTGTCGCGACGGCCAGGGTCCTGCCCTGCAACTGGCGTTCCGGATGGGCCAGCATCCAGGCCAGCATCTTGCCGCGGAACAGGATGGCCAGCACGGTCAGCATGACGGAGCCGGCGATGCAGATGCGGATCAGGTGGCCGATTTGCTGGTCCAGCGCGCCGAATTGTTTAAGTCCCAAGGTTGCCAGCAAGGCAGCAGGCAAGGCGCCGTAGCACAGCAGGCGCACCACGTCCCAGCGCACGGTGCCGCGCAAGCGATGGGTGAAGGTACCGGCAGTCTTGGTGATGGAAGCAAAGGCCAGGTCGGTGCCGACCGCCACCGAAGGCGAAACGCCGAACATCAGGGTCAGGATAGGCGTCATGAGCGAACCACCGCCCACGCCGGTCAAGCCAACCAGCAGGCCTACGACAAAGCCAGAAACGATGTATGACAGATCCATGCGCATTCCTTCCCAAGACTGGCTAGGGTATGCGGATGAGCTTGAAATCCAAACAACGCAATCCTTATTTGCTTATGCAAAAAAGAAAGCGCCCCGGAGGGCGCTTTGTAGGGGAATGCCGGTTAGCTTAGAACACGGTATCGAACTTCACGTACATCGAACGGCCATTCACGCCGAATGGGCAGGTTTCCCAGCAGTACTTGAAGCCCAGTTTCGGGAAGGCGCCGCCGTTGGTCCATTCGCTTGGGTAGGTGTCGAACAAGTTGTTGACGCCGACCGAGACGCTGGTGCGCTTGCTGAAGTTGTAGCGGCCGCTCATGTCGACCAGCCACTTGGCGTCCCAGGTTTGCAGCGGGCTGAAGCCTTCGCCCTGCACTTCGCCGTAATAGTTGGCGCGGGTGTTCACGTTCCACTGGCCGAAGGTGTAGTCAGCCGCGACTACGTGGTGCTTGCGTGGCTGGCCGCGCTCGATCAGGGTTACCTGGGCCTGGCTGAACAGCTGTTCGCCGGTCAGCAGGCTGGATGGAGAGTGGCGCTTGGTCACTTCGGTCTTGTTGAAGCCCAACTGGCCAGACAGCACCAGGGTGGAGCCGGTGAAGCGGGTCGTGTGGTCTGCCACAATGTCCAGGCCGCGGGTAGTGGTGTCGACCGCGTTGGTGAAGAACTGCGCCTGGCCGACCTTCAGCGGATTCAGTACGTTGGCGATCGGGCCGCCACCGGCTTCCGGTGCGATCTCGCTGGAGAACACGATGCGGTCCTTGATCTTGATCTGGTACACGTCCGCTGCCAGCGACATATTCTTGGCCGGACGCAGCACCAGGCCAATCGAGGCGTTGCGCGAGGTTTCTTCCTTCAGCGGCTTGATGCCGAGCGCGGTGGTGACGGCGCTGCCTTCACGTGCGGTCAGGGTTTCGGTCAGTTCGCCAGCCTGGTTCAGGTTGGTCGATACCGAGCTGTAGAACTTCTGCTGCACGCCCGGTGCGCGGAAGCCGGTCGATACGCTGCCGCGCACGCCCACTTCCTTGCTCGGATCCCAGCGCGCGCTCAGCTTGCCGGTGGTGGTGCTGCCGAAGTCGGAGTACTTTTCGTAGCGCACGGCGCCGGCCAGCAGCAGTTCCTGGAATGGGCGGTACTCGGTATCCAGGAACAGGGCGATATTGTGGCGGCCTTCGTCCACGGCGGTGGCCGGGGTGTAGCCTGGGAAGCCCTGGGTGCCGGCTGCGGCAACGCCGCCGTTCTGGTCCTTGATCACGATCGCCGGGTTGTTGGTGCGGCCGTACTGGTAGGACACCGGATCGCCCGCGACGATCTCGTAATTATCCTGGCGGTATTCGAAGCCGGTCGCTACGAACACTTCCTTGTCGCCAAACTTGATCGGGCCCTTGACGTCGGCGTTGATGGTGGTCTGGTTGAACTTCAGCTTGCCGGTGTCGGCCGAGAACGGGGACTGGGCGTAGATGCCGCCGCCTGGTTTCGGCTCGTACCAGTAGGAGATGTTGATGGTCTGGGCTTCGTGGAAGTCCAGCTCGCTCATGCCGTGGTTGATGCTCAGGTCGGCCTTCCAGTCGTTCGCCAGGTCGCGGCGGTAGCCGAAGGCGTAGGAGCCGTCTTTCACGGTGGTGCGGATGTTCGGCAGGAAGCCTTCCGGATACACCGACGGCACGTTGCGGCCATCGCCCTTGGAGCGGAAGAAGCCGGACGAATCGCCCTTGCGCTTGGAGAAGCCGCCGAAGGCGTAGAACTCGCTCGATTTGTCGATTGGCAGAGCGGCATTCCACCACAGGTATGCGTCCTTGGCATCGCTGTCGCCGATGCGCTGGGTCACGCGCGGCGGGTCTACGCGCAGCGAGTCAGGGCCGGCGCGGTTGGTTTCGTCGCGCTTGCGGTATTCGGCCGACAGGTTGACGTAGCCGCCGTTCTCGCCCAGCGCCCAACCGTGGTTGACGCTGCCCGAGATCATGTCGCCGTCGCCTTCCTTGGTGGTGCCGACCTGGCCGCTGACGGTAGTTTCGTTGACGTTGGACTTCAGCACGATGTTGATCACACCGGCAATCGCATCCGAGCCGTACTGGGCGGCGGCGCCGTCACGCAGCACTTCGATGTGGTGGATGGCCGACAGCGGGATCGCGTTGATGTCGGTACCGGCCGAACCGCGGCCGATGGTTTGCTGTACGTTCACCAGCGCCTGCTGGTGGCGGCGCTTGCCGTTCACCAGCACCAGCAGCTGGTCCGGGCCGAGCGAGCGCAGGGTGGCAGGACGGATGATGTCGGTACCGTCGCTGATGAAGGTGGTGGAGAAGTTGAACGATGGGTCCAGGGTCTGCAGCAGCTTGCCCAGCTCCAGCGGGCCGGCGCCCTGCATGTCTTTCATGCTGATCAGGCCGACGGGCGCTGCGGTATCGAGCGCGGTCTTGGCGGTCGAGCGGGAACCCAGCACGACCACGGTTTGTTGTTCATCGGTCGCAGTTTGTGCGAAAGCCGGGGAGGTCGCCAGCAGGATGGCACTGGCAATGAGGGTGCGTTTGAAACGTACTGCTTTCTTCATTCTGGTGATCCAATCAAATTGTTGCAGGGGTGCAAAAATACTAACGCGCACGATTGGAGCGGCCAAGAGCGAAAGCAATTATTTTACTGTTACTGTTGTTTAATTGAATAATATTTAGTAATTCTCAAAATTTCCGTGAGGAAATAGCTTATTCTGGCAAGTGGTTTGCAAGCGTGCTACATTGTCTCCAAGCGATTTAAGGGGAGGAAGTGTAATGACTGATGCTCTGTTGCTGACCGACCGCTTGTGCGACCTGACCGAAATGGCCCTGCAGGCCTACACCAAATTCGAGAAGGCTACGGTGTACTGCACCGCCAAGCACCTGATGACGGATTTCGAAGATGCCGGCCTGCCGTTGGCGGCTTTCGAGAAACTGGAAGCGATCCAGGCCAGCATCCTGGCCGCCGTCGAATTTGCCCCGCCAGGCGGCAAGAACAATCCCCAATGCATCGTCAGCGCCCGCAACGAAATTGCGGCCTTGCGCGAAATGCTGAAAGAAAAAAAGCGCCCCGAAGGGCGCTTGCAAGAACATCTGCACTAGCCGTTCCGGGGGCCTGGTGATCGTAATCCCCCCTTCCCGGCTGGCATATTTCCTAAACCGTTAGCAGGCCAGCCTGCGACGCGACGCGCCGTGCGACCCGAGGGAGCGCACGCGGCGCTACTGCTCGCTCGTTGCTGGCGCGCTGCGCCAGCACTTGCAGCAGGCGCTGGCCGAAGCGCCAGTCGCCCAAGCCGGAATCGGCATTGATATGGCCGAGGGCGCCGGCATTCACAAACTCGCTGCCCCAGCGCTGCGCCCACACTTCGGCGCGCGGCGCCGTCATCCACGGGTCGTTGGTGCTGCCCACCATGATCGAGGGGCAAGGCAGCTGGCCGTGCGGCAGCAAGGCGCTGACCTTGAATTTATCGGGATCGGCAGGCCCCACCAGCAGCACACCCGCCACATGGGGGGAGGATGCACGCGACAGGCTGAGTGCGGTGGTGAGGCAGCCGAAACTATGTGCAACGATGAGGGTCGGACGGCGGTCCTGGTCCAGTACTTCATCCAGCCGGTCGGCCCAGCGCCGCAGGACCGGATCGCTCCAGCGGTCTTGCTCCACACGCTCGAAGCGTGGGTACAGGCGCTGCCAGCGGGACTGCCAGTGTTCCGGGCCGCTGTTGTGCAGGCCGGGGGCCACCAGTACGCGGAATTCGTTCAAATGTTGGATCGCCATGACAGCTCAATCATCGGCCGGCCAGTTTGGCGCCAGGCTGGTAGATCTGGTCGAACACGCCGCCGTCGGCAAAGTGCGTCTTCTGGGCGGTGGTCCAGTCGCCGGCAACGTCGGTGATCTTGAACAGTTTCACGTTCGGGAACTGGGCGGCGTACTTCTTCGCTTCCTTCTCTACGCTCGGGCGGTAGTAGTTCTGGGCGATGATGGCTTGCGCCTGGTCGGTGTACAGGAATTGCAGGTAAGCCTCGGCCACCTTGCGGGTGCCGCGCTTGTCCACCACCTTGTCGACAACGGCGATTGGCGGTTCGGCCAGGATTGAGACCGACGGCGCCACGATTTCCACCTTGTCCGGGCCCAGCTCCTTGATCGCCAGCAGGGCTTCGTTTTCCCAGGCGATCAGCACGTCGCCGATGCCGCGCTCCACGAAGGTGGTTGTGGCGCCGCGTGCGCCGGAATCCAGCACCGGTACGTTCTTGTACAGCTTCTTCAGGTATTCCTTGGCGCTGGCGTCGCTGCCGCCTGGCTGGCGCAGGGCGTAGCCGTAGGCGGCCAGGTGGTTCCAGCGCGCGCCGCCGGAGGTTTTAGGATTCGGGGTAATCACCGCCACGCCCGGCTTGACCAGGTCGCCCCAGTCCTTGATGGCTTTCGGGTTGCCCTTGCGGACCAGGAACACGATGGTGGAGCTGTACGGCGCCGCATTGTGGCCCAGGCGCTTCTGCCAATCTTTGCTCAGCAGGCCGCGCTCGGCGATGGCGTCAATGTCATAGGCCAGGGCCAGGGTCACCACGTCGGCTTCCAGGCCGTCGATCACGGCACGCGCCTGCTTGCCGGAGCCGCCGTGCGACTGCTTGATCTTGACGTTGTCGCCGGTCTTGGCCTTCCACTCCTTGGCGAAGGCGGTGTTCACGTCCTGGTACAGCTCGCGGGTCGGATCGTAAGAGACGTTGAGCAAGCTCACGTCGGCAGCCTGCGCCACAGCGGCGGTGGCGAACAAGGCGGCAGCAATCAGTTTCTTGGACAGCATCTGGATTCCCCTTTGTGTTTGGAGACGCCAGATTACCGGTGTTCTATATAAACATGAACGAATACTTTCTTCGTTCGTTATACCAGAAAGTAATTAATAGAAGCGATTGAACAGGACGACCGCCCAGGTAGCGCCCGACAGCAGGCAGGCCAGCAGCACGGCGGCGCTGCCAAAGTCCTTGGCATTCTTGGACAGAGGGTGGCGTTCCAGCGAGACGCGGTCGACCACGGCCTCAATTGCCGAATTGACCAGTTCCACGATCAGCACGATCACCATGCTGCCGATCAGCACCAGCTTCTGGAAAGCCGACACCGGCAATAGCAGCGCGGCAATGCTGCCCACCACAAACAGCACCAGTTCCTGGCGGAAGGCGTGTTCGGACCGGATGGCGGTCTTCAGGCCATCCATGGAGTAGAAAAAGGCCGAAAAAATGCGTTTCAGGCCACTCTTGCTTTTAAATTCACTGACAGGTTCCATGGTGACGGATTATAGCGACAGAATTCCCATTTTTTTCACATCATGGTATAAATAAGTCTGCTTATACCGCACCGCACCAACCATATTATGAAAAGCGAAATCCTGCCCCCACAGGAACCGAAGACGACCATCCAGGTTATCGACCGCATGACGGCCCTGCTCGACGCGCTGGCCAGGTACCCCGATCCGGTCCCCCTGAAAGAGCTGTCCAAGGTGTCCGGCCTGCACCCCTCCACTGCGCACCGCATCCTGAACGACCTGGTCGTGACGCGTTTTGTCGACCGTGTGGAACCGGGTACCTACCGCCTGGGCATGCGCCTGCTGGAACTGGGTAATGTGGTGAAGAGCCGCCTGTCGGTGCGCGAGGCTGCGCTGGATTCGATGCGTGCGCTGCACAAGAAGACGCAGCAGACCATCAACCTGTCGGTGCGCCAGGGCGACGAGATCGTATATATCGACCGCGCCTACTCGGAACGCTCGGGCATGCAGGTGGTGCGTGCGATCGGCGCACGCGGACCGCTGCACCTGACTTCGACCGGCAAGCTGTTCCTGTCGGTGGACGAGCCGAAGGCGATCCGCGCCTACGCTACCCGTACCGGGCTGGCTGGCCACAACAAGAATTCGATTACCGACCTGGCGCGCCTGGAGCGCGAGCTGAGCCTGGTGCGTGCACGCGGCTATGCGCGTGACAATGAGGAACTGGAACTGGGTGTGCGCTGCATGGCGGCCGGCATCCGTGACGATTCCGGCAAACTGGTGGCAGGCTTGTCGATTTCCGCGCCGGCCGACCGGCTGCAGGAAGAATGGCTGGAAGACCTGGTCAACACCGCCAACCAGATCTCCGCTACCCTGGGTTACATCCCCGAATAAGTCTGGGCGCCAGCGCTGGCGCCGCTGACGCTGTCGCCAAAGCTTGGCTTGAGCGCGGTCAGCCACTTCTTCATGCGGGTGGCATCGGCCACACGCGCTGCGCTGCCCTTGGCATCCAGCAGCACCATGATGACGGCGCGGCCTTCCACCATGGCTTGCATGATCAGGCAACGGCCGGCTTCGTTGATGAAGCCGGTTTTCTGCAGGCCGATTTCCCAACCCGAATTAGGCGCCACCAGGCGATTGGTGGTGCCAAAGGTCACTGGGCGGCCATTGTTTTCCACCACGGCTTTCGGGTCGGTCGAGAATTCGCGCAGGATCGGGTGTTCGTAGGCAGCCTGGACCAGCTTGGCCAGGTCGCGCGCGCTGGCCACGTTCAGCTTGGACAGGCCGCTCGAATCCACATAATGGGTGTCGTTCATGCCCAGCTGCTGCGCCTTGGCGTTCATGGCCGAGACGAAGGCTGGCAGGCCGCCCGGGTAGTTGCGGCCCAGCGCCGAGGCGGCGCGGTTTTCGGAACTCATCAGCGCAATATGCAGCATATTGCGGCGGGTCAGGCGGTCGCCGACTTTCAGGCGCGAGGAGCTGAATTTTTCGCGGTCGACATCTTCCTCGGTCACGGTCAGCACTTCGTCGAGGTCCTGGTTAGCTTCCACCACCACCAGGCCGGTCATCATCTTGGTGATCGAGGCGATCGGCAGCGCAACGCCGGCATTTTTCTCGAACAGGATTTCGGAATTGGCCTGGTCCAGCACCAGGGCCACATTGGATTTCAGGTCCAGGGGGTCCCGGACCAGGTTCAGGCCGGCCAGGTCGCCCATGGTAGGACGGCCGCCAATATCATTGGCATTGGTGACGCGCGCGAAAACGACCTTGTTCTTGCCGCGAACCTTCATGGTGCGCTTCACGTATTGCTGCTTGACGGCAGGCGCAGCATAGCGGGTACCAGCCTTCTTGACCGCTGCCTGCGCAGAACCAATAGAAGCCGTTGCGCAAAACACGGATACAAGCACGCTGATAGCAAGTTTGTTCATTCGTCATTCCCCGGAGTGAAGCAGCAGAATCGCTAGTTGCAGTGTAGCAAAATCAGATTCCCGCGCAAGCGAAAATCGATCTTTTCTGCACCAATGTTTTCAGCCCATTAATACACATTTCCCATAGTGACGCTGGGCTGCAACGAAAGCTTGTTCACTCCATAAATTTAACAAAATTCGCAATAGGCTCGCGCTCAGTTACCAAGGTGTTTTCAATTTTGCCACGATCTGCGAATCCAAGCGACATTCCACATACAACAGTTTCGCTGGCCGGCAGGCCCAGCACCTCACTGATGATGCGGTGGTACTGGGTGAATGCCGCCTGCGGGCAGGTATCGAGGCCGCGGCCGCGCGCTGCCACCATAATATTTTGCAGGAACATCCCATAGTCCAGCCAGGAGCCCTGCTCCATGATGCGGTCGATGGTGAAAATCATGCCCACCGGCGCATCAAAGAAAGCGAAATTGCGGCCATGCTGGGCTGCCATGCCGGCCTTGTTCTCGCGCGTCAGGCCCAGCAGGGAGTACAGGTCCCAGCCGACCTTGCGGCGGCGGTCAATGTACGGCGAGACCCATTCGCGCGGGTAGTAGGCGTATTCCTCGGTGTGGAGCTTGTTCTGTTCCGGATCGGCATATGCGGCCATGATTTTGGATGACAAGGCTTCCTTCATGGCGCCGGTCAGCACATAGACTTTCCACGGCTGGGTATTGGTGCCGGAGGGCGCGCGCGCCGCCACTTCCAGGATGGCCTCAATGTCTTCCTGGTCCACCGGGGTCGGCAGGAAGGCGCGCATCGAGCGGCGCGAGGTAATGGCGGTGTCGACGGCTTGCTGGTCTGGAGTACGGATCATGGCTTTAATTGTTTGGATTGCTTAACTACAAATAGTACCCCAATCACCGCCAAGGCCATACCGGCGATGCCCATCCAATTGAGCACTTCACCGAACATGGCCCAGGCCATGAGGGCCGTGGTCGGCGGCGTCAGGTACAGCAAGCTGGTGACCTGGGTCGCATCGCTGCGACGGATCAACTTAAAGAGGAGGAAGATCGCACCGATGGACAAGGCGAGCACGGACCAGGCCCATGCACCCAGGAATTGCGGCGTCCACTGGACCGAGCCCATGTCTTCCAGCGCCCAGGCCAGCGGCAACACGACCGCCATCGACGCGGCGAACTGGATCACCGTGCCGGTGCGCAGGTCGAACTGCGGGCAGAAGTGCTTCTGGTACAGGGTACCGGCGGTGATCGACAGCAGCGCGAACACGGCCAGCGCAATTGCCTGCCAACTGAGGCCAACCAGGATCTTCGCATAAACCACCAGAGCGACACCGCCCAGTCCGAATGCCAGGCCGATCCATTGGCGCGGACGCACGCGCTCGCCGATCAGGGGCGCGGCCAGGGCCGTCAGGATCGGCTGCATGCCGACGATCAGGGCCGACAGGCCGGCCGGCATGCCGAGTTTGATGGCGCACCAGACACCGCTCAGATAGCCGGCTTGCAGCAGCAATCCGGCGATGGCGACATGACCCACCTTCCCTTTCGGCCAGGGCGCGCGCAGCAGCACGACCGCCGGCCCGAGAATCGCCAGCACACCGAGGAAGCGCAGCAGCAGGAAAGTCAGTGGCGGCGCATATGGCAAGCCGTAGCGGGCGACGATAAAGCCCGTACTCCACAGGAATACAAAGAACAGCGGAATCGGGGAAAAGAGGGAGCGCATCCCTGAGATTCTAGCATTGGGTGAACAACCCCTGCTGGGCAGCAATATTTTCCGCCTTTCGGGCCAGAAAGCCTGTAGTGGCAAGGAGTTGATACCTTTGTGCAATGCACAAAAAATTCTTGACTTTGATTCCCGAACCCGGATAATCACCTTTGTTGCGTTGCACAATACGTTGTTTTCCGTTGTAGAAGCAGCAAGTTTCAACGACTAATTTAATTTTGGAGAGTCCAATGTTTGCGATTCCTGAGCAGTTTTCCAATGCCACCAAGGCAAACTTCGAAAGCCAGTTTGCACTGTTTTCTTCGCTGACCAACAAGGCATTTGAAGGCGTTGAGAAGTTTGTCGACCTGAACATCACCGCAGCCAAGGCTTCGCTGGAAGAATCGTCGGTCGCCACCAAGCAGCTGCTGGCTGCCAAGGACCCGCAAGAGTTCTTCACCCTGAGCGCTGCCCAGGCCCAGCCAGCCGCCGAAAAAGCTATCGCTTACGGCCGTCACCTGGCATCGATCGCTTCCGGCGCCAGCGCTGAGTTCAGCAAGGCCGCTGAGTCGCAGATCGCCGAGACCAACCGCAAGGTGATCTCCCTGGTTGACGAAGTGAGCAAGAACGCCCCAGCCGGTAGCGAAAGCGCCGTTGCCCTGTTCAAGTCCGCCCTGAACAACGCCAACGCCGGTTACGAGC
This sequence comes from Pseudoduganella sp. OTU4001, assembly GCF_038440195.1. Classification (NCBI taxonomy): domain Bacteria; kingdom Pseudomonadati; phylum Pseudomonadota; class Betaproteobacteria; order Burkholderiales; family Oxalobacteraceae; genus Pseudoduganella; species Pseudoduganella sp. OTU4001. Next base: position 24,892 of record NZ_JASATG010000029.1, read on the forward strand.
AGTTCACCAAGAGCGCCAAGGCTGCTGCTGAAACCTTCGAAGCCAACGTAAACGCAGCTGTGAACCAGTTCACCGCCGCAGCTACCACCGCGAAGAAGCAGTAATCAAGAAATACCCGCAGCGGCCCCAGCGGCCGGCTGCGATGAAGCAACGCTGTATTAAAGGTCTCCTCGGCATCCGTGGTTTCCTCTCAGCGGGTGTCCTTCATCAGCCCCGGCATAGTCCGGGGCTTTTTTTATTCAAACTGGCCGGTCGTTCGAATCATCCCGCCGCCGGGTCCGGCTTCCTTCCACCAGGACTTCCAGCCGGATCACGCGCTCCGTAAGTAGCGTGATCGCTTTCTGCTGCTCAATGACCCTGGCATTCAATGCGTCCAACCGCTGGGGCATTTAGCGAAGTGTAGACTGCATTCGCGAGCCCGCTGAATAGGCCCATCATTTCACCGGATGGCTGTTTAGCATGTCCCAGACACGCTTTTGAGACGCATCAATTTCTTCCATTGATCGCTGCCATTCTGCGTCGTCTGAGACCCCGCGGGCCTTGCTCAAGGCGCGGCTCAGTACTTCGTTACGTTCCAGGAAAAACATGCATTCCGCTGCCGAACGAAGAAAGTCGCCAACCGGCATGCCAAATTCGGCGGCAAAGCGTTCAAGCGATTCCCGCTGCGCCATGTTCAGCGGAACAAAAACTCCATCGGATTTGCCTTCCATCTCTCCGTCCTCCCTCTTGATACTTCAGTATGGGTGGGGGCGGCTTGCATTTCAAGCAAGCGGGACTGGACTTTGAGGACGATCAATCCTGTTTGATTCGGCCAGCATTTCTTTCACCATTTGGCCGATCTTGTCTTCAATCCCCTTCCGGGCAGCGGGCGACATGGCGGCCAGCTCCTCCTCAGTCAGGCCAAGCTTTTCAGCACCGCTTCGCGGATGCGCTGGGCGGGCGTGAGCTTCATATAGTTCTCGAGCTCTTGCGCCAGGGGGCTGGCGAAAGGTTTGCCGGTGGCGCGAGGAGCGTCTTTGAGTTCTTGGACCACGATGGGGCCGATCGATGTGATTTTCATATCGCTACATTGCCGGGGGCGGCGTAAAAATTAGACATTCAATCTAAATTGAGATAATCTGTCTTGATGACAATCCGCACTCCCGACCAGCAGCACCTGCTGGAGCAGATGAAACATGTGGCCGAGGGACTAGGCCGCACCTTGGCGCCCTTCACCGAGGTAGTGCTGCACGACCTGCTCGATCCCAGCCACGCCGTGCTGGCGATCCACAACAACCTTTCGGGCCGCGCGGTGGGCGATCCGGCGACGGAATTGGGCCTGGCGCGGATTGCCGATCCGGCCTTCCCGCAGGTGCTGGCCAACTATCCCAACACCTTCCCCGACGGCCGTCCCGCCAAGAGTACCTCGATCGGTATCAAGGACCAGAACCAGCAATACATCGCCGCCCTGTGCCTGAACGTGGACCTGAACCTGTTCCGCAGCCTGCAAGCGATGCTGGGCCAGTTCAGCAATGTCGACCCGGCGGCGGCCGTAATCGAATCGCTGGCGCCAGCAGCAGGTGCCGACGCGATCCGCACCCATATCGAACAATTCGCCGCCCGCCTCTCCACCACGCCGCGCGCGTTGAAGGCAGAAGACCGCCGCGCCCTGATGCGCGAACTGGGCGACGCCGGCCTGCTCGAAATGCGACGCTCGATGGAAACCATTGCCGCCCACCTGGGCGTCTCCCGTGCCACGGTGTACAACTATGCGAAATAACGATGCCCGCCTGCTGATGCTGGACCGCGATGCCGTCGCCGCACTGCTGCAGCCCGACGATGTGCGCGCCGCCGTGCGCGAAGCCTTCGCACTGCATGCCGCGCGTTCGGCGCGCGTGTTCCCGCTGGTGCGCGAGGAGCTGCCAGGCAGCGCCATCTTCGGCATCAAATCGGGCGACGTGCCATCGCAGGAGCTGCTTGGCTTCAAGGCCGCCGGCTTCTGGCCAGGCAACCGCGAGGCCGGGGGCGAGGCGCATCAGGCCACCATCATGCTGATCGACCCGCGCACCGGACGCCCGCTGTGCGTGGCCGATGGCAATGCCGTCACCACCGCCCGCACCGCCGCTGCCGGCGCGATTGGCCTGCAGCTGCTGGCGCGCGCCGATAGCGAGCAGCTTTGCGTGTTCGGCACCGGCGTGCAGGCGCGCGGTCACGTGGAATATGCGCTGCACGCCCTGCCCTCGCTCAAGCGCGTGCGCTATGTGACTTCCGATGGCCGTCAGGAGCCCGCCTTTGAGGCGCGGTTCGCCAGACGCTGCGACATCGCACTGGCCGGCGCCGCACGCACGGCGGCAGCGGATGCAGCGGTGGCCGCGTCCGATGTGGTCATCACCGCCACGCCGGGCCGTGAAGCCCTGTTCAGCGCCGACGCGGTCCGCGCAGGCACCCACATCAACGCCGTCGGCGCCGACACGCAAGGCAAGCGCGAACTGCCAGCAGGCCTGCTGGAACGCGCCCGCGTATGGGCCGACGACCTGCCGCAAGCACGGCGCATCGGCGAGCTGCAATGGGGGCACGAGCTGCCGGCCGCCGAACTGGGCGAACTGCTGGCCGCCCCGGCCGTGCGCGCGCCCGGCGACATCACGATTTTCGACATGACGGGCATTGCCCTGCAAGACCTGACCACGGTGCGCATGCTGTACGAGCGCGCCCTCGCCAACAATATCGGCCAGAACATTGCCTGGCCCTGGTAAAGAGAGAGACTTATGACCATCCCAACTTATGAAGACGTCGTTGCGGCAGCAGGCCGCATTGAAGGCCACGCCCACCGCACGCCGGTGCTGACCTCCCGCACCGCCAACGAGGAACTTGGCGCGGAAGTGTTCTTCAAGGCCGAGAACATGCAGCGCATGGGCGCTTTCAAATTCCGTGGCGCCTTCAATGCCCTGTCGCGCTTTAACGAGGCGCAGCGCAAGGCAGGCGTGGTGGCTTTCTCGTCGGGCAATCACGCGCAGGCGATTGCGCTGTCGGCCAAGCTGATGGGCATTCCGGCCACGATCATCATGCCGGAGGATGCGCCGGCATCGAAGATCGCTGCCACGCGCGGCTATGGCGGCAATGTGGTGACCTATGACCGCTACAAGGAAGACCGCGAGGCGATCGGCCGCAAGCTGGCCGAGGAAAAAGGCATGACGCTGATTCCGCCTTACGACCACGCGGACGTTATTGCCGGCCAGGGTACGGCGGCAAAGGAACTATTCGAGGAAGCGGGCGAGCTGGATTACTTCTTCGTCTGCCTGGGCGGCGGCGGCCTGCTGGGCGGTTCGGCGCTGGCCACACGCGCTCTATCGCCGAAGTGCAAGCTGTATGGCGTGGAGCCGGAAGCGGGCAATGATGGGCAGCAATCGTTCCGTAGCGGGTCGATTGTGCATATCGACACGCCGAAGACGATTGCGGATGGCGCGCAGACGCAGCATCTGGGCTCGCTGACTTTCCCAATTATCCAGCGCGATGTGGACGATATCCTGACCGTCAGCGATGCCGAGCTGGTGGATGCAATGCGTTTCTTCGCATCGCGCATGAAGATTGTGGTGGAGCCGACCGGCTGCCTGGGCTTCGCAGCGGCGCGCAAGATGAAAGAGCAACTGCGCGGCAAGCGCGTCGGCGTGCTGATCAGCGGCGGCAACGTCGACATCGAACGCTTCGCCGCCCTGCTCGCCTAAACGGCCGAGTCCGTGTCCACCTTGGGGTCAGGCTCTTTGGTAGACACGACCTCAAGCGCAACGCGCTTGAGTCTGTGTCTACCAAAGAGCCTGACCCCAAGGTGGACACGGGCTCTGCTGTAGCTTACTCGCCGAGGTAGGCGGCTTTGACGCGGGGGTCGTGCAGCATGTCTTCGGCGTTGCCGGTCATGGTGACCGCGCCGGATTCCATCACGTAGCCGCGGTTGGCGGCTTGCAGTGCCAGCTTGGCGTTCTGTTCCACCAGCAGGATCGTGATGCCTTGCTTGTGCACGTCACGGATCACTTCGAAAATCTTCTCCACCATGATCGGCGACAGGCCCATCGATGGCTCGTCCAGCAGCAGCAAGTGCGGATGGCACATCAGCGCGCGCGCCATCGCCAGCATCTGCTGTTCGCCACCGGACAGGGTGCCGGCAAGCTGGTTGGCGCGCTCTTTCAGGCGCGGGAAAACGCTGAACCACTTCTCGATATCGGCTGCAATCGCAGCCTTGTCGTTCATGGTGTAGGCGCCCATCATCAGGTTCTCGGTGATGGTCATGCGGGTGAACACGCCGCGGCCTTCCGGCACCATGGCCAGCTTCTTCTCCACCAGGTGGAAGGACTGCGAACCTTTCAGCGACTGCCCCATGTACGACACGGTGCCCTCCACCTTGCACGGCGGCAGGGTGCCGGTGATCGCCTTCAGCGTGGTGGTCTTGCCGGCGCCGTTGGCGCCGATCAGCGTTACCAGTTCGCCTTCATTGACTTCCAGGTCGATGCCTTTGACTGCCTTGATGCCGCCATACGCGACCTTCAGGCCCGAAACTTTCAACACATTGGCGCCCATCAGTGCGCTCCTCCCAGATAGGCTTCAATCACTGCTTTGTTACTTTGGATTTCGGCTGGCAAACCTTCGGCAATCAGCTTGCCGTATTCGAGAACGCTGATGCGGTCGCACAGGCCCATCATCAGCTTCACATCGTGCTCGATCAGCAGCACGGTCTTGCCTTCGTTCTTGATCTTGACCAGCAGCTCGCGCAGCGCCAGTTTTTCGGTGGCGTTCATGCCGGCCGCCGGTTCGTCCAGCGCCAGCAGCTGCGGATCGGTCGCCAGCGCACGGGCGATTTCCAGGCGGCGCTGGTCGCCATACGACAGATACTTCGAAGTACGGCTGGCAAACTGGCCGATGCCGACGAAGTCCAGCAGCTCCTGCGCGCGCTGGCGGATCGCCGCCTCTTCTTCACGCGCAGCCTTGTGGCGGAAGATCGCGCCGAACACGCCCTGGTGCGAGCGCACGTGGCGCCCCACCATCACGTTTTCCAGCGCGGTCATCTCGCCGAACAGGCGGATGTTCTGGAAGGTACGGGCAATGCCGGCCTTGGCCACCGCGTGCGGCGCGGATGGCGAGTACGTCTTGCCGGCCAGCTCAAAGGTGCCGGTGTCCGGCTGGTACAAGCCGGTAATCACGTTGAAGAAGGTGGTCTTGCCGGCGCCGTTCGGGCCGATCAAGCCGTAGATCTGGCCTTTGTTGATCTTGATGCGCACATCGGTCAGCGCCTGCAGGCCGCCGAATCGTTTGTTGACGCCTTCGATATTCAGGATTACTTGTTCGCTCATCTCACCACACCTCATGCTGCCATTACGCCGGTCGACTGGCCTTTGGAGTCCGCGTCCGCATCCGGACGGTCTTCATGCTTGGGCGAAGGCCACAGGCCCGCCGGACGGGTCAGCATGATCACCACCATGGCCAGGCCGTACAGCAGCTGGCGCAGCACTTCCGACTCGATCAGCACTTTGCCGAACAGTTTCATTTGCAGCGGCTCCACCACGTGGCGCAGGATTTCCGGCAGTGCCGCCAGCAGCGCGCCGCCCAGCACCACGCCAGGGATATGGCCGATACCACCCAGCACCACCATGGCCAGCACGGCGATCGACTCGGTCAGCGAGAACGATTCCGGCGACACGAAGCCCTGGAAGGAAGCGAACATGGCGCCCGCCACGCCGCCGAAGGTCGCGCCCATGGAAAACGCCAGCAGCTTCACGTTGCGGGTATTGATGCCCATGGCCTTGGCCGCGATCTCGTCTTCGCGGATCGCCACCCAGGCGCGGCCCAGGCGGGAGTGCTGCAGGCGCGAGGTGATGAACACGGTCGCAATGGTCAGCAGGAGGAACAGGAAGTAGTAGGCGTTCACCGAAGGCATCGAGAAGCCGCCCACCACCACGGTGGCGCGCGAGCCGGCTTCGCCAGCCAGGTTCACGCCGAACACGCGGATCGGGTCGATCAGGTTGATACCCTGCGGGCCGTTGGTGATGTTGACCGGATCATTCAGGTTGTTCATGAAGATACGGATGATTTCACCGAAGCCCAGGGTGACGATGGCCAGGTAGTCGCCGCGCAGCTTCAGGGTCGGGGCGCCGAGCAGCGCGCCGAAGAAGCCCGCCAGGGCTGCCGCCATCGGCACGATCACCCATACCGACAAGTGGATGCCGTTGGTGCGGATATCCTCGCCCAGCATGGCGGCCAGCGCCTCGCCAAAGGCCGGATGCATATTGATCAGCGATTCCAGCACGGTCGCAAACTGCGGCGATGCGAGCAGGCCGGTCATGTAGGCGCCCACCGCGTAGAACGCGATGTAGCCCAGGTCCAGCAGGCCGGCAAAGCCCACCACGATATTCAAGCCCACCGCCAGCATGATATAGAGCAGCGCCAGGTCGGCGATTCGCACCCACGAGTTACCGAACGGCGCGGCGGCGAACGGGAAGATGATCAGCACAGCCAGCACCACAGCCATGCTGATGTAGGCCTGCTTTGGATTCTTTTGTACGTCGAAATTCAGCATTGTCACATCCCCATCAAGCGCGGTCGGCCACGCGTTCGCCCATGATGCCCGATGGACGCACCGTCAGCACCAGGATCAGCACGATGAAGGCGAAGATATCCTGGTAGTGCGAACCGAGGAAGCCGCCAGTCAGTTCACCGATATAGCCTGCGCCAAGCGATTCAATAATGCCCAGCACAATGCCGCCGATCATGGCGCCATAAATATTGCCGATACCGCCCAGCACCGCAGCGCAGAAGGCTTTCAGGCCAGGCATGAAGCCCATGGCGAACTGGATCGAGGCGTAATTGGCACCCCACATCACGCCCGCCACGGCGGCCAGTGCGGCGCCGATGGCGAAGGTGGCGACGATGATGCGGTTGGAGTCCACGCCCATCAGGCCTGCAACGCGCGGGTTTTCTGCCACGGCGCGCATGGCGCGGCCCATGCGGGTACGCTCCACCAGCATCACCAGGCCGAACATGGAAGCGGCGGCCAGCACCAGCAGCAACACCTGGGTCACGGTGATCACCGCGCCGCCCACCATGATCGGGTCAGACGACAGCAGCTGCGGGAACGGCAGCGGGTTGCGGCCCCAGATCATCATGGCGAAGGTTTGCAGCAGGTAGGACACGCCGATGGCGGTAATCAGCGGCGCCAGGCGCGGCGCGTTGCGCAGGCGGCGGTACGCGATGCGTTCGATCAGGATATTCACGATCATGCAGGCCGGGATGGCGCCAATAATCGCGATGCCAAGCTTCATATACCCCGGCAGGTCCGGCGCATACACGCCCAGCAAATTCAGGATGGAGAGGCCGATCATCGCACCAATCATCAGCACGTCGCCGTGGGCGAAGTTGATCAGGTTCAGCACGCCGTACACCATCGTATAACCGAGGGCGACCAGCGCATACATACTGCCCAGCACCAGGCCGTTAAGAATTTGTTGGATAAACGTATCCATCGAGTATGCCCTTTAAGACTATAAAAAACGGCACCCAAGGTTGCCCTCGTGGTGCCGCCATTTGGAAGCGTTCGCCATAATAGCGAGGTTTCCGGAAAACTAATCGTGGAAAATTAGCTTTTTACAAAATTTTCACTGGGCGCTGTTGTTTTTACCGCCATCAAGACCTTTTGGCAGAGGGAAAGTCACCGCTTCCTCCACGCCGTCCAGGGTGCGCACGCTGCGCGCGCCCAGTTCTTTCAGGCGGTTGATGACCGCATCGACCAGCACTTCCGGCGCCGAGGCGCCAGCCGTCACGCCTACGCGCAGCTTGCCTTCCAGCCAGGCTGGATCGATCTGCGACGCGTTGTCCACCATATAGGCCGGGGTGCCCTTCTTCTCCGCCACTTCGCGCAGGCGGTTGGAATTGGAGCTGTTCGGCGAGCCCACCACGATCACCACTTCCACCTGCGGCGCCATGAATTTCACGGCTTCCTGGCGGTTGGTGGTGGCGTAGCAGATGTCGCCTTTTTTCGGCTCAATAATATTCGGGTATTTTGCCTTAAGGGCTTCGATGATTTGTGCCGTATCATCCACGGAAAGTGTCGTTTGCGACACATAAGCCAGTTGGTCCGGATTCTGGACCTGCAGGCCGGCCACATCTTCCACCGTTTCGACCAGGTACATGCCCTCTTCGGTCTGGCCCATGGTGCCTTCCACTTCCGGGTGGCCGTCGTGGCCGATCATGATGATCTCGCAGCCCTGCTTGCGCATCTTGGCCACTTCCACGTGCACCTTGGTCACCAGTGGGCAGGTGGCGTCGAAGATCGACAGGCCGCGCGCTTCCGCTTCGGCGCGCACGGCTTTGGATACGCCGTGGGCCGAGAACACCAGGGTATTACCGGCCGGGACGTCGTCCAGTTCTTCGATGAAGATGGCGCCCTTGGCGCGCAGGTCTTCCACCACATAGGCGTTATGCACGATTTCGTGGCGCACGTAGATCGGCGCGCCGAACTGCTGCAGCGCGCGCTCGACGATCTCGATGGCGCGGTCCACACCGGCGCAGAAGCCGCGCGGCTGGGCGAGGAGGATTTCTTTTTCCATGTCTATTTACAGCACAGAGATAAGGTTCACTTCGAACTTGACCGGCTGGCCTGCCAGCGGGTGGTTGAAGTCGAAGATGGCAACGTCGTCGCGCAGTTCGCGCAGGACGCCGGCGAAGCGGCCGCCGTTCGGGGCGTTGAAGTCGACCAGGTCGCCGACCTTGTATTCATTGTCCGGATCGGAGTTCTCGTCCAGGGTGGCGCGCGACACGGCCTGGATCAGGTCCGGGTTGCGCGGGCCGAAGGCGGCGCCCTGCTCCAGTTCAAACACTTTGTGCGTGCCTTCCGGCAGGCCGATCAACAGCGCTTCCAGGTTCGGCGCCAACTGGCCCTGGCCCAGCATCAGCGTGGCTGGATTGCCTTCGAAAGTGGAGACGATATTCACGCCATCCATGGAGGCAAGGCGGTAATGCAGGGTGAGGTAAGCCGAAGCGGTAACAACGTTGGACATGGCAGACTTGCGTAAACGGGCAAACCTCTATTGTAAGCCAAGGCGGCAGGCTGCGGGCCGCGCCACACTGTTGCTTTCGTGATGCTAGACGGCAACTTGCCCTGTGGTACTATTTCTCCGCACCAGCTGGAATTCCAAAAATCCACAAAACTCCCCGCTAGGCAACAGCGGCCAGACGCAAGTTTGGCTGAATGTCATCTTTTTCGTTTTAAATACATTCGGACAAATCATGCGTTTTGTTGCTCGCAGGCATGCTGCCTGCTTAGCCCTGCTCGTCGCAGCGGTGGCCGCGCCCGTCTATGCCCAATCGTCACTCAGCATGGTCGGCATCAAGCCCAACCAGGTTTTCCAGCGTAATGGCAATTTGCCCAGCTCGCCTGGGACGGTGTATTTGCAGCCTACCAGCGCAATCCCGGCCACTTACAGCCGCTACACGATTTCCCTGCTGACGCCGGCCGGCGCCGTCGAACGCACGCTGGTGCCGGCCACGGCTTATCAGCCTGGCAAGCTGCTGGAGTTTTCCCTGGCGACCGGCAAGACCCAGCGGCGGGTGCGCGTGTCCTTCTTCGAGGGCAGCACCGAGCGCTTGCGCTGGGATAGCCCGGCGTTTTCTGTGGGCGATGTATTCCTGGTGGCGGGCCAGAGCAATGCCGCCAGCCATGGCACCCTGGATGGCGCACCGGCCGTGGCCGATATCAACTCCTTCCATATGATGGCCAATCCGCTGACCAAGGCCTGGTCGCCACTGAAGGAGACGATGGAGTTCGCCACCGCCTGGGACCTGGCGCGCTCCGGGACGCCGTGGATTGCCTTTGCCGACGAACTGGGCGCCCGCACCCAGGTGCCGGTGGCCATCATCAACGTGGCGCGCGGCGGCACGGCAGTGCGCTTCTGGCTGCCGGGCTCGACCGCCTCCGACCCGATTACCGGCCAGCAGATGAACCTGTTCGAAGGCAGGCTGCGGCCAGCCGGCGCCGCGCTCGCCAATTACCTTGGCAACGGCTCGGTCTACTGCAGCTTCCGTGCCGTGCTGTGGCACCAGGGCGAAGGCGATGCGCTCAGCAATCCCGTGGAGGATCGCGACTACGCCAACCTCCGCAACAATTACGCGCGCGACCTGCAAAAGGTGGCCGAGGAGTTCAAGCGCCGCACCGGCTGCGGCCAGCCGTGGATGGTGGCGCGCGCCAGCTATACCAACGAGCACTGGTACGCCAAGCCGGAATACGTGCAATACAAATGGGCTGGCGAACAGGCGATCCGCCGCGCCCAGAACTACCTACCGACGCGCGGCGCCGTGCCCGGCCAGGTCACCTTCCTGCAAGGTCCGGACACCGACCTGATGGCGGGCTATATGCGCGACGGCCAGCACAAATACCGCCCGGACGGCCTGCACTTCCGCCGCAAGTCGCTGACCCTGCACGGCAAGATGTGGGCCGACCAGGTGGCGCGCGCGATGGGCTTCAGCTCGCCGCTGCCCGCGACGGAAACCATGGTGCCGGAAGCGAAGGCGGTGTGGGACTTGTTCAGCACAGTGCTGCGCCGCACGCCGGACGAGATCCTGTCCGACAGCGGCTTCACCTACTGGGTGCAGTACCTGGCGCTGCAGAACCTGCAGACCGATGCCGACATCGTGGCCCACGCCAACGCCGTCATCAAGCCGCTGATGCAGGACTCGCACGAATACCGCCTGCGCAACTGGTTCCCGCAAGTAGTCAACCGCGCGCCCACAGCGAGCGAAGTCGCGTATTACGTCAAGCGCTTGTCGCTTGGCGCCGCCGAGTCCAGCCTGCGCGCCCAGGCCGCCGCCGAGGTCGGCCTGACGCCAGCGCAAAAGCAAATCTGGTTGTTGCATGTCTACGCGCTGAACCGCGTAGCGGCGGAAATCGACATCCAGGCGCCCGAGTTCGTCGCCCTCGTGGCGGCTTACCAGGGCGGCAAGCCGTCGATCACCATCGCGAACGAATTGGCCTCCAGCGACGAATACAAGATCCGCGCCGCCTTCCTGAAAGCGGTGCTGCGCCAGCCGTCCGCTACGGAAATCGCGACCTACCGCCAGAAACTGGCCGCCGACCCGAGCCTGCGCAGCAACGCCACCAAACTGGCCGACCTGGTGTGGGCGCAGCCAGGCGCGTAGATAAACACTGAGCCAGCGCAAAGGCGCCTCCCCTGCCCCATCCGATAATGGGCGATGGACGGCACAAGGGAGGCGACCATGGGTATTTCCGACTGGCCAGAACAACTGCGGCCGCGCGAGCGATTGTTAAAAGCGGGCCCGCAAGCCCTGTCCGATGCCGAGCTGCTGGCCATCTTCCTGCGCGTCGGCATTCCCGGCAAAGACGCGGTGGCGCTGGCCAGCGAGCTGCTGGGGCGCTTCGGCTCCCTGCGCGCCCTGATCCACGCCAGCCGCGCCGACTTTACCGCCATGCCCGGCCTGGGCGCCGCCAAATACGCCCAGCTGCAAGCCGTTGTCGAACTGGCACGCCGCGCGATTGCCGAGGAAATGTCGGCCGGTGAGGAGCTGTGTTCGCCGCACGCCGTGAAGGACTTCTTGCGGCTGTCGCTGGCTGGCCAGCCTTATGAATCTTTCCACGTCCTGTTCCTGGATGTGAAAAACCGCCTGATCGAAGCCTGCGAATTGTTTCGCGGCACCCTCACCCACACCAGCGTTTACCCGAGAGAGGTGGTGCGGGAAGCCCTGGCGCGCAACGCCGCCGCCGTCATGCTGGCCCATAACCACCCTTCCGGCTCGCCCCTGCCGAGCGAGTCGGACGTACTGCTGACCAGGGCGCTGGTGCAGGCGCTGGCCCTGGTGGATATCCGCATCCTGGACCACTTCGTCGTAGCGGGACACCAGGTGCATTCCTTCGCCGAACACGGTCAAATCTAAATGTTAAATTTCACGTTAATTCGTGACACAATTGTTTTTCGCAAGTGCTTGAAAATCTTGGGAAATTTCCATATACTCTTGTTTTTCCAATTTCGGAAGTAATTCAAGGAGTGTGCCATGGCACGTGTTTGCCAAGTAACTGGGAAGAAGCCGATGGTCGGCAACAACGTTTCCCACGCAAACAACAAAACCAAGCGTCGTTTCCTGCCAAACCTGCAGAACCGTCGCATTTTTGTTGAATCTGAAAACCGCTGGGTCTCCCTGCGTCTGTCTAACGCCGGTCTGCGCGTAATCGACAAGGTCGGCATCGACGCCGTCCTGGCCGACATGCGTGCGCGTGGCGAGAAAGTTTAATAGGGAGCTGAATCATGGCAAAAACTGGCCGCGACAAGATCAAGCTGGAATCGACCGCTGGTACTGGTCACTTCTACACCACTACCAAAAACAAGCGCACCATGCCTTCCAAAATGGAAATCATGAAGTTCGATCCTAAAGCACGTAAGCACGTGATGTACAAGGAAACCAAGATCAAGTAATCGATCTTCGGTTCGAACGAAAAACCGCCCACTTGGGCGGTTTTTTTATGGGTGCGGCATCTTCAGCTCAAACACGCGACGCGCGTCGGTCTGCGCGCGACGGATGCTGTCGCCGTTGTACTCGTCGAACAGGCGGGCCATGCTGCCATTGCGCTCGAGCACCTCCAACCCGCGTGACAGCGCGGCGGCCAATTGCGGTTCGCCGGGGCTGACGAAAAAGTAATTCGGGAACGGGTAATGCAGCGCAAGACGCTGCTCCACCACCAGCCCCAGTTCCTTGTACAGCTCCGCTTCACGCCAGATCTCGCCAATGCCGCGCGGGAAATAATCAAAACGGCCCGCGGCCAGCATCTGGAACAAACCTTCATAAGTGGGCGAGGTCGTGACATTCATGCCGTTGGCCCGCATTATTTCGGTATCCAGCCAATCACGCTGCAAACCCGCCGAAAGTTTGCGCAACTGATCGAGGGAGCGGATGGCGGAGAAGCGCGCCTGGTCGTCTTTTCGGATCAGGAACACGCGCCAGCCAAGAATCCCTTTGTCCAGCGGCACCCTTACCGGAATCAGCAAGCGCTCCAACTCCCGGCTGGTCGGCAACCAGGTGATATTGATACCCTGCCCGCCCGTCATCTCTTGCACGACACGCGCTCCCACCATCGGCATGGGATTGGCGCGCAGCGTGAAGCGGGCGCCCGACTGCTCAAGCGCCATACGTAGCAGTCGGTGGTAATACCCGGCGCGCTTGTCGTTGTCCGAACGCGGCCCGGGGTAGACCACCGCCAATTCCGGAGCCGGTCTAGCCAGCAAGGGGACCGGCAACGCAAGCGACAACACCAGCAAGCTGCTTTTGCGGCGCATGGTTTGGTGGCATGCCGGTTGGGGCAATTGGGCACTTCCTTGTTATGGGCGATGGAGCACCCATTTTACGCTGCCGCCGGGAAGTCAGGAACAGCCGCCAACCGTTTGTAACTGTTCGCGCTTGCCGGCGTGGATGGCAGCCACCCTGCCCTCGCGCATGATGTAGCGGATCGATAGCTCACGGTCGCCCGTATCGGCCATCAACCAGTCCGCGTGCTGAGGATGCGGCTTGACCGCTTCGCCATACACGCGCTGCAGCTTGGCCAGTCCATCGCCGACATGTACTCCACGGTCGGTACTGTAGCCACCGGCCACATCGACCCGCGCCACTATCTTGCGCACGAAGGTCACTTCGATATTCGGATAGCGCAGCGAGCGCGCCACGCGGCAGGATTTATCCTCGCTAAGCGTTGCCGGGCCAAGCCCGCCGAAAGTCTTGCCAAGATTCTCATACCGCGCGCCCACCTTGTACGGCCCCAGCCCATCGGGCCGTATCTGCCAGGACTTGGCCTGCGCACCACCCGCCAGCATCATCGCCAGCGGCAAGATCAACCATTTCACTCCTGCCTCCGAAAATATTTACTTATAGCAACAGCATACTCCTGTCCCGCTCGCCACGCCAACACCGTACGGAGGCATAATTTAGAGAATGTCCAAGGCGGCGGGAGGCTGTGATGGGAAGAGTTTATGGCCCCAACGATTTCGAAGAACCGGGCGAATTCTGTTCCGCCCTGGCGATCGGCGACTCGTGGTTCTGGTACCCGAATAACAATATCCTGCAGACCCTGGTGCGGCATCAGCACACGTCGGGGGACCACGCCAACATCCGCCGCGTCGGCTATAACGGCGCCCTGCTACAGGACTACATCGGCAGCGGGCGCTACGCCAAGGAAGTGCGGCATTGGCTGTCGCCCAACTTCAACGACGGCTTCTCCGAGTTCTATATCAGCGGGGCCGGCAATGATGCGGTCGATTACAAGCTCGCCCTCAAACCGAACTGCACTGGCATCACCACGCCAAGCGCTTGCATCGACCAGGCCGGCATGGATGAACTGCTGCGCAAAGTATCCGAAGCATTGGGCGCGCTGATTCACAATATCCGCTGGGCCTATCGCAACGACAGTTTGACGCGCCCCATCTTCATCCATGGTTATGACTACCCGACCCCGGACAATCGCGGCGCCGGCTTCGCTTCCGGCCCATGGCTGGCGCCGGCGATGGACGCCAAGTTCGTCGCACAGGATATGGCGCTGCGCTTCGGCATTATGAAAATCCTGATCGACCGCCTGAACGACGAAGTCTTCTCCCAGTTCGATTCGGACGACAACGAGATCTACCACATCGACAGCCGCGGCACGCTGAAGCACTTCCCTGACAACCACAAGACAGACTGGACTAACGAACTGCATCCGACCAGTGCTGGTTTCCGGAAGATCTTCGAACGGCACTGGCTGCCCGTGCTGGCCGAACACGGCATCGCGAAATGAAAAACGGCCCCGCAGGGCCGTTTCAGTGAAGCGCTTTGCAGCTTAAGCGTAGCTACGCAGGCGCAGGGAGAACTCCTGCAGCGACTTGATGCCCGACGCTTCCGCGCGCTCACACCAATCTTGCAGCTTATGCACCAGCTCATCGCGCGAGAAGTGCGAACGCTCCCACAGCACGCCCAGTTCCACGCGCATATTGTGCATGGTTTCCAGTGCCTTCGAGTGGCGGAACAGTTCCACCAGCTGCTGCTGTTGCGGTTCTGCCAGCTTGGCTGGCTCGCGCTGCAGCAGTTTGCGCGAGGACTTCAGGAAGCGCGATTCCAATTGCGCCTTGTCTTTCAGGTGTTCAAACTCTTCCTTCCAGGCCGACTTGACCGACTTGGCGTACTTGGCCATCACGTCGTAGCGGTTAGCGATCACGGACTGCAGGGTTTCGAAGTCTGCCTTCACTTTGGTGGTGTCGAACTTGGCCTTCGGCGGCATCTTCTTCACTTTGGCCAGGCCCACGATTTCCAGCGCGCGGATATAGCCCCAGCCGATGTCGAACTCATACCACTTGGACGACAGCTTGGCCGAAGTCGCATAGGTGTGATGGTTGTTGTGCAGCTCTTCGCCGCCGATGATGATGCCCCAAGGGATGATGTTGGTGGCTGCATCGGAGCAGTCGTAATTGCGGTAGCCCCACCAGTGGCCGATGCCGTTGATGATGCCGGCGGCGGTCACAGGAATCCACAGCATCTGCACCGCCCATACGGTAATGCCCTTGGCGCCGAACAGGATCACGTCCAGGATCAGCATCAGCGCCACGCCCTGCCAGGAAAAGCGGGTGTACAGGTTCTTTTCGATCCAGTCGTCCGGAGTGCCATGGCCGTACTTCTCCATGGTTTCCTTGTTCTTGGACTCAGCGCGGTACAGCTCGGCGCCCTGCCAGAACACGGTCTTGATGCCCTTGGTCACCGGGCTGTGCGGATCTTCTTCGGTATCGCACTTGGCGTGGTGCTTGCGGTGGATCGCAGCCCACTCCTTGGTCACCTGGCCGGTGGTCAGCCACAGCCAGAAGCGGAAGAAATGCGACGGGATCGCGTGCAGTTCCAATGCACGGTGCGCCTGGTGGCGATGCAGGAAGATCGTCACACTGGCGATAGTGATATGGGTCAGGATCAGCGTGACTGCTACCGTGCCCCAAACGCCCAGGCCGGTCACACCGTTACTGAAGAAATCAAGAACTGCACTTAAATCCATTACAACTCCAAGTGATTACGACGAATGCCGTCATTGTACGCGCATTCGATAGTGATTAGCGGAAGGTTGCCCTTCGGAACTGATTATTTTTTAGGCGACGGCGCCCGGCATAGCGCCCAGCACGCGCACCTCACGTTGCGGGAACGGTACAGATATCCCGTTTTCTTTCAAAGCCTTCCAGATTGCCCGATTGACATCGGAGGTCACGCCGCCACGGCCGTTTTCAGGATCGTTGATCCAGAAGGCCAGCGCCATTTCCAGGCCATCGGCGCCGAAGGCTTGCAGCATGCCGGATGGCGGTTTGTCCTTCATCACGCGCTCGATGGAGAGCGCGGCGTCTTCCATCAGCTTGATCACGAAGTCCACATCGCATTCGTAGCCGACGGTGACACGGGTGGTGATCACCACCGATTTATTGGTCAGCGAAGAATTCTGCACGGCGCCGGAAACCAGCATTTCGTTCGGCACGATGGCCTCCACACCGTCGGTACCTTGCAGCACGGTGTAGCGGGTGTTGATCTGGGTGACCTGGCCGCTGTATTTATCGACCGTGATCACATTGCCGATAGTCAGGCTGCGATCGAGCAGGATGATGAAGCCGGAGACATAGTTGCTGGCGATCTTCTGCAAACCAAGACCAAGGCCGACACCCAGTGCACCGCCAAATACGGACAGCACGGTCAGGTCGATCCCCACCAGCGCCAGCGAGCCCAGCACTGCCACCACGATCAGCAGCGCACGCACCACGCGCGCCAGCACCACGCGCAGGCTGGAGTGCATGGAAGGCACGTTCATCAGACGCTCTTCCAACGCAGCGCCGGCCCACAGCGCCAGCACCACCAGCAGCAGTACCGAGATCGCGCCCTGCACCACATCCGCAATGGAGATGCGCGGCTTACCGATCGGCAGCTTGGTGCTCTCCATGAAGTCGAAGATCTCGCGCCACAGGCCGGTGATGTACAGCACGAAGGCCAGCCACACCAGCAGCTGGAACACCTTCTCGAAGGTTTGCATGCCCTCGCCCATCACGCCATCGCGCACAAAGACGCGGCGCAGCAGGTAAAAGCCGAAACGGATCACGGCCAGCGAGCTGAAGATCGGCAGCGCCAGGCTGAACAGGTTGGTATGGTGCCAGCGGCCCAGGATCTTCTGCGACGTCCACAGCAGCACCACGATGGCCAGCGGACCGACGACGCGGCTGAAGCTCTCCACGCCAAAGCGCGCCACGCCGGTGCTGGCCTCATGCGACGCCACATTCCGGCGCAGGAAGCGCGACAAGGCCCAGCCCAGCAAGATAGACAGCGCAATCGCCCCCACCTGCCACACAAAACCCGGATCGCGCAGATCCCCCAACAAATCATTCAGCAAATTCGCCAGCGGCATCGTTCGAGACTCTCCTTAATGGTTCAGTCCGTGTCCCACCATGGGGTCACACCCCAAGTGGGACACGGGCCCAGCAGCGTTGCGCTCGAGCCCGTGTCTCGATTGGGGTGTGACCCCAAGGTGGGACACGGGCTCGGCTGTTACTCTTCGTCGGCGTCGGCCTTGGCGGCTTTGGCCATTGGCTTGCGTTCGAAGACGGCGGCGAAGAAGCCGTCGGTCTGGTGCTTGTGCGGCAGCAGCTTGAGGTAGTCGTCCATCTCAAGACCGGTGATCTTTTGCTCGGCCAGCACTTTGCTCATTGGCACCAGCTCGAAGTCCGGGTGGGTTTCGATGAACTGCTTGGCGACGGCGTCATTCTCTTCGTTCAGCAGCGAGCAGGTGGCGTACACCAGGCGGCCGCCGCCTTTTACCAGGCGGGCGGCGCCGTCCAGGATCGAGATCTGCTTCTCGTGCATTTCGGCGATCGCGCTTTCCGGCTGGCGCCATTTCACGTCGGGATTGCGGCGCAGCGTGCCCATGCCGGAGCATGGCGCGTCGACCAGCACGCGGTCGATCTTGCCGGCCAGGCGCTTGACCTTGGCATCCTTTTCGTGGGCGATGGCCACCGGGTGCACGTTGGACAGGCCGGAACGCGCCAGGCGCGGCTTCAGCTTGCTCAAGCGCTTTTCGGAGACGTCGAACGCATACAGGCGGCCGGTATTGCGCATCTGCGCGCCCAGCGCCAGCGTCTTGCCGCCAGCGCCGGCGCAGAAGTCCACCACCATCTCGCCGCGCTTGGCGCCGAGGATCTGGGCCAGCAGCTGGCTGCCTTCGTCCTGCACTTCAATCGCGCCGGATTTAAACAGCGGCAGATTCTGCAGCGCTGGCTTTTTCTTCAGGCGCAGGCCCAGCGGGGCGAAAGGCGTCGGCTCGGCAATGATCGGTGCCGTCGCCAGTTCGGCGATCACGGCGTCGCGGTCGGTCTTCATGGCGTTGACGCGCAGGTCCAGCGGCGCCGGGGTGTTCAGCGCATCGGCCAGCACCAGGGTTTCGTCTTCGCCGTATTGCTCGACCAGCTTGTCGAACAGCCACTTCGGCATATTCGCGCGCATCGACTTGTGCAGCAGCGAGCGGTCGATTTCCAGCTGGCGCTTGAGCCATTCGGATTCGTCTTCGCTCAGGCCCGGCAGCGCGTCGAAACCGACGGCATCGGCCATGCCCAGCAGCACCAGGCGGCGCATGGTGGCGCCGCCGGAGCCGGCTTCGGCGCGGTCGGTGAAGAAGGCTTTGTTACGCAGCACGCAGTAGACCGCTTCGGCAATGGCGCCGCGCTCGCGGCCGCCCAGCTTCGGGTGCGATTTGAAGAAGTGCGACAGGACGGTGTCGGCCGGCGCGGTGAAGCGCATGATTTCACGCAGCACGTTTTCCGCGTTGGTGAGGACGTATGGAGGCAAACGCATGATGTTCTTTCTTATTTAGTTGCGGTCAATATTGACCTTGCCATCCTCGACCTGCAAACGGCCTTCGACGAACCAGCGGATAGCACGCGGGTACATAACCCATTCCTGTTCCAGCACACGCGCCGCCAGCACATCGGCGGTGTCGCCCGGCAGGACCGGTACGGACACCTGGTCCACCAGCGGTCCATGGTCCAGCTCGGCGGTCACGAAGTGCACGGTGGCGCCGTGCGTGGTTGCGCCCGATGCCAGCGCCTGCTCGTGCGTGTGCAGTCCTGGGAACAGCGGCAGCAGCGATGGGTGGATATTCAGCATGCGGTTTTCGTAATGCTGCACGAAACCCGGCGTCAAAATGCGCATGAAGCCGGCCAGCACGACCAGGTCGGGGCTGAAGCCGTCAATGACTTCCTGCAGCGCAGCATCGAATGCTTCGCGGCTTGGGTAATCCTTGTTGCTGACTACTGCGGTCGGGATGCCGTGCTGGGCAGCGAATTCGAGCCCTTTGGCGTCCGCCTTATTGCTGATGACGGCGGCGATGCGCGCTGGCCATTGTTCGGCCTTTGCTGCACGGACCACCGCTTCCATATTGCTTCCGCGTCCGGAAATGAGGATGACGATGTTTTTCATGGCCGCCATTGTACCTGCTCAGGCGAGCCAAGGCGACATTATGCTGCGGCGCAGCAAGCAATGCAAGAGGGATTTAAGGCTTACTCGAAGGAGTAGAAGACGCGGAACGGGACTTTCTTTTCGGCCCAGTAATCGGCCGCATCGCGGAATACATCGAGCAGGCACTCGCGGGCTTCGCGGTCAAACTTTTGTGTATTTGGCAATTGCTCGAGAACGATCAGGAAACCGGGCTGCTCGCCTGCCTTGGCCATCGTTTCAGTCAGGGTTTCACGCAGGGTGTCGAAATTCTTGCTGTGCGGCTTAGGAATATGGAAAGACTCGCCAATAATGCCCAGGACTTGCTGTTTGGTCAGGCCGGCATGGCAATGCGCATATAAGAAGTGCTGCCCCAGGCGCGCTGCCTCGTCCTGCAGCTCTGCCACGCGAAAAGCGCGAATAGACTGGACTAAATTAGGCGGCACAGTTATCAACAAACTCATCTTTCCCTCAAATCGACCTATCAAATACAAGCCGCAGGCGGGTCAATGCGCCGGGGCCGGAGCTTTCGTTTCTCCCTGTCAATCTGATTCCACGCCATAAGGGTAACGTGTTGTACTCTATGAATCAACCCGAAAGTGAGTCCTAACGCAAGTTTTGTTAAAAACTTACCATATTAACCCAAAAGCATGGGGTTACATTTTGTTGCCTTACTTCCCCCAAGGATACAGACGCCGGCGTTACTATTAAGACGTGCAATTCCTATTTATCCAAAGCGAACTGCCAAAAATCAGAAAACGAGGTAAACAAAATGAACGCCAAAACTAAATTGCTTTTTGCAGCCCTGAGCCTCGGCACTCTGCCGCTGGCACAAGCGACCGATTTTGAAGACTATGGCCGCGTTACCCGCGTCACCCCGGTGACCGAGCAGATCAACCGTCCGCGCCAGGAGTGCCGTACCGAGTACGTACAGGTGCAGCAGCCGGCCGAGCGCAGCCCGGGCGGCGCGATCCTGGGCGGCGTGCTGGGCGCCGTGGTCGGCAGCCAGGTTGGCTCCGGCAGCGGTAAGACCGCCGCCACCGCCGCCGGCGCCATTGCCGGCGCCGTGATCGGCGACCGCAGCGCCAATGCCAACGTACAGCCGGGCGCGGTGCAGGAACAGGCCGTCAAGCAGTGCCGCATGGTGGATGCCTACGAAACCCGTACCACCGGCTATAACGTGGAGTACGACTATCGCGGCCGCGTTTATACCAACTTCATGAGCTACGACCCGGGCCAGCGCATCCGCCTGCGGGTTTCGGTCGAGCCGATGCACAATTAAGTCGGCCGAATAACGCAAACCCGGGACGGAACAGGTTTTCCCCTAGCGGAAAACCTGTTCCGTCCCGGTTTTGCGTTTTTCGTTTGTGCGCTTGCTGGGAAGCAAGGATAATGCCGCTATGCTGATCAAACGTAAATCCATCGAAAAAGAAGAGTCTTCGCGCCCGGCCTCCAAGCCTGCCACGCGCAAGCCGAAGTTCGCCCCCGTCACCCTGTCCGAGCTGGACGGCGTGCGCTACCTGCATTTCGGCACCGAGTGGGTGCAGGGCGCCATGCGCATCCGCAAGCCGGACTGGCCGGAGCTGGAATACGCCCAGCAGATGATGGCCTGGATGCTGTGGAACGACGCGCCGCGCCACATCGCGCAACTGGGCCTCGGCACGGGCGCGCTGACCAAATTCTCGTACAAGACCTTCCCCGAAGCGCAAGTCACCGCCATCGAGCTCAATCCCTCGGTAATCAGCATCTGCTACTCCATGTTCAAGCTGCCCGATAACGACGGCCGCCTGAACGTGGTGGAAATGGATGCAATGGATTACGTCACCAACCCGGACAACCATGGCACCCTGGACGCGCTGCAGGCCGACCTGTACGACGCCACCGCGCGCGGCCCGGTGCTTGATACGCCCGAGTTCTACCAGGCCTGCGCCGCCTGCCTGGCGGACGATGGCATCATGACCATCAACCTGTTCGGCGACCACCCAAGCTATGCCAAGAACCTGAAGGCGATGAAGTTCGCCTTCGCCCAGGTGATCCCGCTGCCGCAGGTGCATGACGGGAACGTGGTGGCGATCGCCTTCAAGACACGCCGCGCAATCGACCTGGAAGCATTGGCCGAACGCGCCGCGCAGATCGCCGCCGATACCAAATTGCCCGCCAAGTCCTGGATCAAGGGACTGAAAGCCGCACTCGCATAAGGTCCCACATGGCAAAAGCTCTCGATCTTCAAGTTATCTTCACCTGGCTGCTGGCTGATGGAATGGTCGAGAAAGCCGAAGTCAAAGCGCATTACGCGCAAGCCCAGGGCATCATGCGCAACACCCCGGGCTCGATGCATCCCCTCAGCGCCGTGGCGCACTGCAAATTGGTTTCGCTCACCAGCGGCAAGCTGCTGACACTGGACGCGCTGACCGAATGGGTGGCGCAGCGTTCGCGCCTGCCCTTCTACCGCATCGATCCGCTGAAGATCGACTTCACCAAGGTGGCGGACGTGATGTCGGCCAGCTATGCGGCGCGCTTCAATATCCTGCCGGTGGAGATCACGCTGGATACTTTGACGGTGGCAACCGCCGATCCCTTCGCGCTGGAATGGGAGGCGGAGATCGCCAAGGTGTCGCGCCGCATCATCAAGCGCGTGATTTCTAACCCGCTCGATATTTCGCAGTACACCTCGCAGTTCTTCTCGCTGGCCAAGTCGATCAAGATCGCCAACAAGAACACCGGCCAGGATCTCGCGCTGCGCAATAACTTCGAGCAGCTGGTCGAGATGGGCAAGACCAACAAGACGGTCGATGCCAATGACCAGCACGTGGTCAATATCGTCGACTGGCTGTGGCAGTACGCCTTCGAGCAGCGTGCGTCGGACATCCACCTGGAGCCCAAGCGAGACCTCGGCACCATCCGCTTCCGCATCGACGGCGTGCTGCACCAGGTCTACCAGGTGCCGGCGGTGGTGATGATCGCCATGACGGCGCGCATCAAGCTGCTGGGCCGCATGGACGTGATCGAGAAGCGCCGCCCGCAGGATGGCCGCATCAAGACCCGCACCGCCGGCGGGCAGGAAATCGAGCTGCGTTTGTCTACCCTGCCGACCGCCTTCGGCGAGAAGCTGGTGATGCGTATCTTCGATCCGGACGTAGTGGTGAAGACGCTACCCGAGCTGGGCTTCCCGCCGGAAGACGCGGCGCGCTGGGATGCGTTGACCAACCGCCCGCACGGCATCATCCTCGTCACCGGTCCGACCGGCTCGGGCAAGACCACCACGCTGTACACCACGCTGAAGGCGCTGGCGACGCCGGAGGTCAACGTCTGCACGGTGGAAGACCCGATCGAGATGGTGGAAGCCTCGTTCAACCAGATGCAGGTGCAGCCCGGCATCGACCTCACCTTCGCCGACGGCGTGCGCGCGCTGATGCGCCAGGACCCGGACATCATCATGGTCGGCGAGATCCGCGACCTGGAGACGGCGGAAATGGCGATCCAGGCCGCGCTGACCGGCCACCTGGTGCTGTCCACCCTGCATACCAACGACGCGCCGTCCGCCGTGATGCGCTTGCTGGAGCTGGGCGTACCCTACTACATGCTGGAAGCGACCATGATCGGCATCATGGCGCAGCGTCTGGTGCGCACCCTGTGCGAGGACTGCAAGGAAGCCGGCGGCGAGATCGCCGACGATATCTGGCAGGGCCTGAGCAGCGGCTGGGATATCCCCAAGCCGGAGCAGGTTTACCGCCCGGTGGGCTGCCCGGAGTGCCGCCAGACCGGCTTCCGCGGCCGAACCGGCATTTACGAGCTGCTCACCACCAGCGAAGCCTTCAACGCCCTGGTGGAGGAGGAAACCGATATCAACGCCCTGCGCAAGCAGGCGGTGGCCGAAGGCATGAAGCCGCTGCGCATCGCCGGCGCCCTCAAGGTACGCGACGGCGTCACCACGGCGGAGGAAGTGCTCAAAGTCACCGCCTTGGGGTGATGTAAAAACCCACTTGGCAAATGCCGGGAACCTTGTATATAATACGGCCTCTTTCGGGTCGTTAGCTCAGTTGGTAGAGCAGCGGACTTTTAATCCGTTGGTCGCAGGTTCGAGCCCCGCACGGCCTACCAGAATGAACGGAAAAGCCTCGTCTTCGGACGAGGCTTTTTTGTTTCCGTTTTCATTTCCCCCCTCGCCGTTCATCCCTGATTTTTGCCGTTCGTCACGGCTTGCGAGCGTTCGTATCGGCGCGCTGGCGGACGAATGGCGCGCCCCGTAGCCTGCATGCTGTGTCCCACTCTTTGGAAACAGCCATGCTCTCGCTTCGCCACCTGAACAAAACCTATGCCAACGGCGTCCACGCCAGCAACGACATCAGCCTTGATATCCCGACCGGCCTGTTTGGCCTGCTGGGACCCAATGGCGCCGGCAAGTCGACCCTGATGCGCACCATCGCCACCTTGCAGGAGCCGGACAGCGGCTCCATTCATCTGGACGGCGTCGATGTGCTGCGCGATCCGCAGGCGCTGCGCCGCAAGCTCGGTTACCTGCCGCAGGATTTTGGTGTCTACCCCAAGGTCAGCGCACTTGAATTACTGGACCACTTCGCCATCCTCAAAGGCCTGGTGCAGCGCGGCGAGCGCAAGGAAATGGTGGAAGCGCTGCTGCAGCAGACCAACCTGTGGGATGCGCGTAAGCGTGCCGTGGCCAGCTATTCGGGCGGCATGCGCCAGCGCTTCGGCATCGCCCAGGCGTTGCTGGGCGCGCCGCGCCTGGTGATTGTGGACGAGCCGACCGCCGGCCTCGACCCCGATGAACGCAACCGCTTCCTCAACCTGCTGGCCCGCGTCAGCGAGCAAGTGATCGTCATCCTGTCCACCCACATCGTGGAAGACGTGACGGACCTGTGCACGCGCATGGCGGTGATCGGCAAGGGTCGTGTGCTGGTGGAGGGCGAGCCGAAAGCGGCCATCGCCACCCTGCGCGGCCGCATTTGGCGCGGCGCGGTCAACGATGCGCAATTGCCGGAGCTGCAGCAGCGCTTCACCGTGCTGTCCTCGCGCCTGGTGGGTGGCAAGCCGCAAATCAATATCTATGCGGACAGCCAGCCGGATTCGGGCTTCAGCCAGGTGGAACCCGGCCTGGAGGACGTCTACTTCCTGCAACTGCGCGCTGCCGCCTGAGGATCGCATCATGTGGAAATCATTCTTCACGTTCGACTTGCGCTACCACTTGCGCCAGCCACTGCTCTGGCTTAGCACCCTGCCCCTGGTGCTGCTGGCCTTCATGTCCGCCGGCAGCGACACCGCCCGCATTGGCGGCTCAATCGGCAATGCGCACCTGAATGCGCCGGTGGTGATCGCCAACCAGGTGGGCGTATTGAGCATCATGGCACTGTTCCTGGTGACCTTCTTCGTGGCGGGCGCGCTGCTGCGCGATAACGAGGCCGGCATCGCCGACCTGCTGTTCGCCACGCCGATGCGCAAGGCCGACTACCTGCTGGGCCGCTTCCTGGCCGGCTTCTCGGTTTGCCTGCTGGTGTTCGCGCTGATCACGGTTGCCATGATGGCTGGCGCACAAATGCCTGGCATCGATCCGGCGCGTGTCGGGCCATTCTCGTTCCAGCCTTATGCCTGGGCTTTCCTGGTCTATGCCGCGCCCAACTTGC
This sequence comes from Pseudoduganella sp. OTU4001, assembly GCF_038440195.1. Lineage (NCBI taxonomy): Bacteria > Pseudomonadati > Pseudomonadota > Betaproteobacteria > Burkholderiales > Oxalobacteraceae > Pseudoduganella > Pseudoduganella sp. OTU4001. The sequence goes on from NZ_JASATG010000029.1 coordinate 50,016, forward strand.
TGTTCGTATCGGCGCTGCTCATGCTGCTGGCGGCCACCACGCGTTCCATGATGATGGTGTACGTGGGCGTGCTGGGCTTCATTTCGCTGTGGGGTATCGCCGGCTTTCTCGGCGGACGGGCGGACAGTGCGGCGCTGGCTGTGCTACTCGACCCGTTCGGCGTGCGCGTTCTGGCGCAAGCCACGCGCTATTTCACCAGCGCGGATACCAATGCGCACCTGCCGGCATTGGAAGGCGCATTGCTCGCGAACCGCGTACTGTGGAGCGGCCTGGCGCTGGGCATGTTCGGCCTGACCCTGCTGCTGTTCAAGCCTGTCCGTGCAGGCACCGGCCGTGCGTGGCGCTTGTTCCGCAGCGCCGCGCCGGCGGCATCGGCATCCGCCGCCTTTGCCGCGCGTACTTTGCCGCGCAAGCTGCCGCGCTTCGGTGGCCTGGCCGCATGGCAGCAAGCGGCCAGCCTGCTGCGCGCCGACACCCGCGCCATCCTGCGCAGCCTGCCCTTCCTGGTCATGCTGTTGCTGGCCCTGGCAAACTTCTTCGCCAACTATACGATTGGCGGCATGCGCTTCGACAGCGTGCCCTATCCGCTCACCCGCCTGATGCTGGAGGAGCTGGCCGGCGGCATGAACGATATGCTGGTCATCGTACTGCTGTTCTTCGCCGGTGAACTGGTGCACCGCGACCGCCAGACACGTATCGATGGCCTGACCCGCGCGTTGCCGGTGCCGGCCTGGGCGCCGCTGCTGGCCAAATGCGGCGCATTGGCTGCCGTGGTGCTGGCCTTCCTGCTGGTGGGCGTGGCAGCTGCCATCGGCATCCAGCTGGTGGTGGGCGGCGCACCGATCGAGCTCGGGCTCTACGTCCAGGGCACGCTGATCGCCTCGGCCTATTTCCTGCTGCTGGCAATGGCCCTGCTGGCCCTGCAACTGGCGACCGGCAACAAGTTCGCCGGCTACGCACTGGGCATCGCCCTGCTGGCATCCGGCCCGCTCCTGCGCGGCATGGGCATCGACCATCCGCTGGCGGTCTTCGCCGCACTGCCATCGCTGCGCTACTCGGATATGAACGGCTACGGCCACTACCTGGCCGGCTGGTCCTGGTTCGTGGTGTACTGGGCCCTGCTGGCGGCAGCCCTGCTGTGCGCAACACAGGCGCGTGCCGCCCGTGCTGCCCGCGCGGCCTGCATGCTGTGCCTGGCCGCCGCCGGCGCCAGCGGCAGCTGGATCTACCACAACACCAACACCCTCAACCAGTACCGGTCAAGCCAGGCCTGGCTCGACTACCGCGCCGGATACGAGAAGGCCTACCGCCAGGACATGAATCTGCCGATGCCAAGCCTGACCGCCATCCGCGCCGACGTCGACATCTACCCTGCCACCCAGGCGCTGCGCATCCGCGGCCACTACGTCCTGCAGAACAAGACACAGGCCGCGCTGCAGGTGCTGCGCATCCAGACCGACCTGCGCGGCGCCACGCGGTTCTACGGCCTGCCGGCGGGCCGCATGGTGCGCGACGACAAGCAGTACGGCGTGATGGACTGGAAGCTGGAGCAGCCACTGGCGCCCGGCGCACGCCTTGAGCTCGACTTCACCGTCGAGGTGGCGCGCAAGGGCTTCAGCGCCGACGGCAAGCCGGAACTGGTCAGCGAGAATGGTACCGCCTTCGCCTTCGAGGACTATTTCCCGAAATTCGGCTACAACCAATCGATGGAGCTGGATGACAACAAGGCGCGCAAGGAGCGCGGTCTGGGCCCAGCCCACCGCATGCCCAAGCTGGAAGAGCGCCAGGCGCAGTCGAAGAACTACTGGAAGCTGTTTGGCATCGATGCCGACATGGTCGACTTCGAAACCACCGTCTCGACCAGCGCCGACCAGGTGGCCCTGGCGCCTGGCGCGTTGCAGAAAAGCTGGCAAAAGGATGGCCGCAACTTCTACCACTACAAGATGGATCGCCCGGCCCTGCCATTCTTCGGCTATTTGTCGGCGCGCTGGCAAGTCAAGCGCGACCAATGGCGCGGCATACCGATCGAGGTCTACTACGACGCCCGCCACGCCTATAACGTCGAGCGCATGATCGCCGGCGCCAAGGATGCGCTGCAGTACTACACCAGCAACTTCGGCCCTTATCCCTTCGGCCAGGTGCGCATTGCCGAAACGCCGCTGTATACCAGCTATGCGCGCGCCTTCCCGACCTTGACGCCATTCTCCGAATCGCTCGGCTTCATCAGCGATTTGCGCGACCAGACCGCCGCCGACCACGTGTACTACGTCACGGCGCATGAGCTGGCGCACCAGTGGTGGGGCGACCAGGCCATCGCGGCCAATATGCAGGGCGGCGGCCTGGTGACGGAATCGCTGGCCGAGTATTCCGCGCTGATGGTCATGGAGCAGCGCCACGGCGCCGATAAGGTGCGCAGCATCCTGCGCTTCGACCTGGACGAATACCTGCGCGGCCGCGCCGCCGAAGGCGCGGAGGAGCAGCCGCTGGTGCGCAACGAGAGCCAGACCTACCTGCAGTACCGCAAGGCCAGCCTGGCGTTCTACCGCCTGCGCGATGCCATTGGCGAGGCGGCGCTGAACCGCGCCATCAGGCGCTTCCTGGAGGCGACGCGCTACCGCAGCACACCATATACCACCGCCGCTGAACTGCTGGAATTCATCCGCGCAGAGACTCCGGCCGCCAGCCAGGCGCTGGTGACGGACCTGTTCGAACGCATCGTGTTCTACGACAACCGCATCACTGCGGCGCAAGCCAGCCGGCGTGCGGACGGACGTTGGGATGTGGAAGTAGCGCTACGCCTGGCGAAGACCGAGGCCGCCGGCCAGGGCAAGGAAACGGCGCGTGCTTACGACGAGCCGGTGGAGGTGGCCGTATTTGCGGGACAGCGCCAGCTGCAATCGGCGCGGCACACGCTGCCTTCAGGCGAATCGCGGCTGGTGCTGACGGTGGCCGAGCGGCCGACCGAAGTAGCGCTCGATCCGCGCCAGCTGCTGATCGACCGCGTGCCGGGCGATAACCGCAAGGCCGTCGAAGTCGCCAATTAAAGGCGTTTGAGCTGCTTGAACTGGACTGCGCGGCGACGCGACATGTCCACGTTCAAGCCGCCTTCCAAAGTCAACACCAGGCCGCCCGCTTGCGAAGGCCCGACCTCGCGCACGAAACGCAGGTTGACGATATGGCGACGGTTCACGCGCATGAAATGCTGCGGATCGAGGCGTTCCTCCAGCTGGCTCAGTGAACGAAGCAGCAGCGGACGGTTGTTGTCGAAGTAGACCCGCGTGTAGTTCCCCTCCGATTCAAACAGTACGATCTGCTCCAGGTCGACGAACCAGCAACGCTCACCGTCCTGCATGAAGACCTTGCCGTCGTTGGATTTGGACGGCCGCGGCCCCATCTCCGGGCTGCGCTTTTGCAGCGCCTGTGCCAGGCGCGGCGCTTCGATAGGCTTGAGCAGGTAGTCGATCGCGTTGGCATCGAAAGCCTTCAGCGCGAACTGGTCGTGCGCGGTGGTGAAGATGACGGCCGGCGCCTGCTCCAGCGCGGCCAGCAGGTCAAAGCCGCTGCCATCGGGCATCTGGATATCCAGGAACACCAGGTCGGGCGCCATGGCGCGGATGGCATGCAGGCCATCCGCCACACAGGCCGCTTCGGCCACCACATCCACTTCAGGGTAGGCGTCGAGCAGGCGGCGCAGCTCATTGCGGGCCAAGCGTTCGTCATCAATGATCGCGACTCTCATGCTGCCGCCTCCGGTAAGGTAAGGGTGGCCAGGACCCAGCCCTCTTGTTCGGCGAGCACGCAGCCGGCACGTGGCCCGCATTGCAGCGCCAGCCGTCGCACCGCGTTGGCCAATCCCAGACGGGTGGAGGTGCTGTCGGCCGCCAGGCGGCCCTGATTGCGCACTTCGACGCGCACCAGGCCATCGCCAGCGCGGCGCGCGCTGATCTGCACCTGGCACGGCGCCACCATGCGCTCGACACCGTGCTTGACCGCGTTTTCCACCAGGGTTTGCACCACCATCGGCGGCAGCGGCGTGGCAGCCAGCTCCGGATCGACGTCGATCGACACCGCCAGGCGCTCATCGAAACGCAGCTTTTCGATGCCGAGGTAGGCGCTGACGGCAGCCAGCTCTTCCGCCAATGTGATGGTGCCGGCCTGCCCGGCCTGCAGACGCTGGCGCATCATGCCGGCCAGTTGGCCCAGCGCGTGCGCCGCAGCCTGCGCGTCGTCATAGACCAGGGAGCGTATGCTGTTCAGGCTATTGAAGAAGAAATGCGGGTTGACCTGGAATTGCAAGGCGCGCAGCTCGGCGTCCTTGGCGTTGACCTCCAGCTCCAGGCGCGCGAGTTCGGCCTGCTGCGCGCGCCGCCGCGAAAGCGCTACCGCATAGCACAAGGTCCAGCCGGAAAAAACCAGGAACCACATCACCAGCAGCAGCGCGTAGTCGGCCAGGCCGGTATCGGGATCGCGCACCAGCGCGCCGTTGCGGAACAGGATGTCGGCCAGCAGCAGGCAGCCGGTCTGCAACGCCGCCAGCACGGACAAGCCTGCCAGCAGGCGTCCGAACGGCAACTCGGGCGCGGACAACCAGGCGCCGCGCTTCAGGCGCCAGCGCCACAAGTGGGATAAGCCGAAGCCAGTCACCATGCAAAAGGTCTTGGCCATCGCGAACTGCATGGCCACCTTGAAATTGCTTTGCGAGGAAGACAGCAGGGCAATGGCCGTCATGCCGCCCCACCCCGCCAGTTGGCAAAGCCAGTAATCGCGCTGCGTTGAATGATCCTGCATGGTCCTGTCGAGGGAAGTTCAATCCTGCGGAATGGTAGCAGCAGGCTTGCAAATTTACTACCACCCCAAGGACAGTAAGCTACTTCTCCTCATACCCATAGCGCTTGTAGATCTGCTGCACGCCCCCTTCCAGCTGCAGCTGGCGCAAAGCTTCATTCAGGCGCGCGATGGTTTCGTCCGGCACGTCCCGGCTGCAGCCCAGGTATAAATCCACGTCGGTATAGCGCAGCACAACTTCCATATCCTCGTAGCCCAGGCCTTTCAGGATCGCCATGCCGGGGTGGCGCGCCACCGACCACAGCTCGATGCGCCCGCTGCGCAGCTTTTGCGGATTCAGCACGTCGGCGCCCGCCGTCTCGACATTGTGGCCGCGCTCGCGCAGGTAGGTCTCGGACATGTCGCCGATATACGTGCCGATCTTGCGGCCGCGCGCATCGTCCAGGCTTTGCAGGCGGACCTGGTCGGACTTGCGGGCAAACAGCACCCACTCCGCCCTGGCGAGCGGGCCAACCCATTTATACAGTTTTTCCCGCTCGGGAACGCGGGCGGCGGAGAACAGGCATGTGCGCGGGCCATTCGCCGCCCGCTTCAATGCGCGCGCCCACGGCACCAGTTCCGGCCCGTCGGTACCGATGCCGACCCGCTGGAACAATATCCCGACAATGTCGGTGGCGATCCCTGACGCCACGCCCTCTTTGGAAATGATGTAAGGAGCAAACTCCTTGGTGACCAGTGAAACCGGCGCCTGCGACGGGGCCTGGGCCATGGCGCCCGTGGCCGACATCAGCATCGATAGAATCAAGCTTCGCATACGCCTCCCTACGCCATTATGGTAATAGGAGGTTCTGCCAAGTTCAATCAACTACTCACGCGTCTACCTAAAGAACAACAGACGGCCATCGGCCGTGGCGGCGATCAATTGTCCTTCATGCCAGACCGGCGTCGCAATGAAGGCGCCCAGCCGTTTCACATGCTCCAGCGAGGCGTGTATGGAGTGCGGACCTTCGAACATGCGCTTGCTGTCGAATTTGCCGGTCTTGGGCTCCAGCAGGCCAAAATCATCGGCCTGGCTTTCAGGCGTGCGCCATGACCACTGCGGCTTGCCGGTCGCCGCTTCGAGCGCGAACAGCTCACCGCGCATGCTGGCGCCATAGACAACACCGCCTGCCAGGACCGGCGTGGCGTAAGTCCATACCTTGGTGTCGTGCTCGAACACGGCCTGGCCGGTGCGCTTATCCAGGCCGACCAGCAAGTTGGTGTCGGAGGTACCGAAATACACATGGCGCGCATCGGTGACTGCGCCGGAAATGATCCACGAGCCTTTACCGTCGTAACGCCATTTCATTTTGCCGCTTGCCAGGTCGAGCGCATAAAAGTGCGCGTCGCGCGAACCGATATACACAGTGTCCTCGTCCACCAGCGGTGCGGACTGCACGCCAAACAGGGTGCTGGTTTCCTGTTCGGTCTCGGTCTGGTAGCGCCACAGCTGCTTGCCGCTGGCGGCGTCCAATGCGTACACCGCGCCGTCCCAGCTGCCGAACAGCAGCATCTTGCCCGCCACAGTTGGCGCGCTGTGGATCATGCCGCCGCTTTTGAACGCCCACTGCACGGCGCCGGTGCGCGCATCGAGCGCATACAGGCGCTCGTCGGAGCTGCCGACATACACACGGCCGCCTGCGACAACAGGTGACGAGAGCCAGAAGTCCCATGGATCGCGTGTCGGCGCTGCCTGCTTCGGCATGCCGTACAAGCCGTGCGCTGCAAAGCGCGCTTCGCCTAGTGTCGAGAATTCCCAGCGGCGCTCGCCGGTGGCGGCGTCCACCGCATGCAGCCGGCCGTCGCGCGCCAGCGCGTACACCAGGCCGTCGGCCACCGCCGGTGTCGACGCCACACCGGCGCCGGCATGGTAAAGCCATGCCAGCTTGCGGCCAGCGAGGTTGAAGGCGTACAGGTTGCCGTCCTCCGCGCCGATATACAGCCTGCCCTGCGCAACAACAGGGCTGGACACCGTCTGTGTACGCAGCTCGATCGTCTCCACCAGTTTGGGCGGCGGCGCCGCAAAGGCGCACGGGACGGCAAGCAGCAAGGCAAACAATACGGCGGTAACGCGCATCGGCAATCTCCTTATGTTTAGCGCCGTCCGTTGCGGCGGCCGAAACCGCCTTGCTGGCGGCGGCGGTTGGCGGCGTTCTGGTCTTGCAGGATCGAGTCCACCCGGGCCGACGCGGAGCGCGACAGCTCGAGCGCCTGCGCCACGTCGGGGAAGTAGTCGGGCACGCGGTAGCCCAGCCAGGCGTAGGCTGAATACAGGCGGCTGGCGTCTTCGGCTTCCTGCAGGTTCATCCAGTGCAAGGGGTTCTGTTCCGGGTGCAGGTGGGTCACGCGCTGGCGCGACAGCGAGACGCACCAGTGCTCCCAGGCCTTCTGCAGCGTCACCACGTTGGACGACACGGGCACCAGCGACAGCGTGAATTTATCGGCCACCGACAAGGGCAGCGTATCGAGCCACTCGGCGCGCTCGAACTGTTCCTCGGTGATGCGCGGGAAGAAGAAGCCGTCCGGCACGTCGATATTGTGGACAAAGCGCTTCAGCAGCCGCGCCAGCGAGTTCTCGCCGGTGACGGAGGCGATGCGGTGCAGGTGCTCCAGCGTCGGCGCCACGGCAAAGCCGGTGGCCTTCAGCGGCGGCAGCTTTTCCTTGAGCAGGGAACGCATCACATTGTGCGTCTCGTCGTCGTAGCCGGCCACATGGCCTTCCTCATGTACGCCATAGCGCCCCGCCCTGCCCGCGATCTGGCGCGCCAGCGCGGCCGGGATTTCCTCTTCCTCGTAGCCGTTGTACTTGACGGTGGTGGTCATCACCACGCGCTGGATCGGCAGGTTCAGGCCCATGGCGATGGCATCGGTGCCGACCACCACATCGGCATGGCCGTCGCGGAAACGCTGCGCCTGCGCGCGCCGCACTTCGGGCGACAGGTTGCCGTACACGGTGGCCACCGACAGGCCGGCCTCGGTCACCATGTCGCGCCACATCAGCACTTCGCGGCGCGAGAAGGCGATCACCGCATCGCCCTTGCGCAGCGATTTCAGCTTGCGCACGGCGGATGGTTCCATCGACAGCGGCGCCTTGCGCTTCAGGATGTGGACTTCGATCGGACACTCCAGGCGCTCGGCCAGCGCCTCCACCGCGCGGCGCGCTTCGGCGGCGCCCACCAGGTAGACCGTGCGCGCCGGGGCGCCGCAGACGGCGGCGGTCCAGGCGGCGCCGCGGTCGCGGTCGGACAGCATCTGGATCTCGTCGATCACGGCCACTTCGACCGGGGTGCGCGTGTCCAGCATCTCCACCGTGCTGGCCACGTGGGTTGCGCCTTCTTCGATGCGGCGCTCTTCGCCGGTGATCAGGCTCACCTTCAGGTCCGGATCGGCCGCTTGCAGGCGTTCATAGTTTTCCAGCGCCAGCAGGCGCAAAGGCGCGAGGTAGACGCCGCTGCGGGCCTTGGCCAGCGCTTCCATGGCCTTGTGGGTCTTGCCGGAATTGGTCGGGCCCAGCACGGCGATGAACTTGCGCGGCAGGCGGCGCGCCACTTCGAAGGTGGCGGGATATTCGGCCAGGTTGATACTCTGGCGCGTGCGTTCGGCGTGGCGTTCCTCGCGGTGGCGCTCCACCGCATGCTCCAGGCGCTGGCGGATACGGTCGAATACCAGGCCGGCGGGCTCGGAGGTCTGCATGTCTTCCAGCGCATGCAGGAAATCCATGGGGGCCATGCCGTAGTCGTCGCACTCTTCGCGCAGCTCAGCGGCAAAGGCCGTCACATCGGCATGCAGGGCCGCCTGCGCCGCTTCGTCGCCGCGTTCGAGCAACAGCGCTACGCGTCCTTCGCGGTCCAGCTTGCGCCACTTGGATGGCTTGGCCAGCACGCCTTGCTGCGGCACCAGGTCGTATGGGATATCCAGGCCGTCCAGCTGCACGCTGCCGCTGAAGCGCAGGAAAACACGGCCTTCCTGCTTTGCCAGCTGGATGCCGCGCGCCGCAAGGCCCAGCTCATTTATCAGTTGTTCGTCGTCGTCAAAGTCGGTCATGGCGAGGCGATTATAGCGCCTTGACGGCGCCCGCCGTGCGGCGCACACTTGAGCAAATCACTGTCCAGCCGGAGCCTCCAAATGGCTGTCCGCTGCCGCTGCACCCTGCTGCTGGCACTGTGCCTGGCGTTGCCGGCACAGGCGGAAGTGTTGCGCATTGTCGCGGGCATGATTCCCGGTTTTTGCGAGGCCAAGGATACGGCGGCGGGCGGCGTGAGCGGCGTAAGTTGCGTCTTGGTGGCCGAAATGGCACGCCGGGTTGGTTACAAGCGGCCGATTGACCTGATGCCCCAGGCCCGCTCCATCGAAACCGCGCGCGCCGGCCCCATGGTCCTGCTGCCGCTGGGCCGCAACGACAGCCGTGAAACCCTGTTCCAATGGCATATCAAACTGCTGGAAGACGATGTGGTGCTGGTGGCGCGCCAGGATTCCGGCATCGATATCAGCTCGGTGAATGCGGTGCGGGACAAGCCGGTCGGCGGCCTGCGCGGCGGCATGGCCTTCGACATCGCCGAACGTGAAGGCTTGCACCGGCTGGAGGCGGTAGCCGAGGAAAGGCTGAACGCGCGCAAGCTGGCGATCGGACGTATTTCGGTCTGGGTCGGCGTGTGGAATACCATCAAGCGCGCCCAGGCTTCGGAAAACCTGCCGGTATCGGCGCTGAAGCGCGGCGTCGTACTGCGCCGTGCGGAAATCCATCTGGCGGCGTCGCATGACGTGCCGCTGAGCGAGCTGGCGCGCTGGAAAGCTGCGCTGGATTCAATGAAAGCCGACGGCACCTATCGCCGCATCCTGGCCGACTACGACTACGAGCTGCCGCGCTAGGCGCTAGGTCCAGATGCGGTAGATCCAGTAGGTTTCATCCTCCAGGCCGCGCCGCAGGATTTCAGCTGGACTCAGGCCGGAGATCTCGCGTGCTTCGCGGCTCATATGGGACTGGTCGGAATAGCCGCCCAGCTGCGCCGCGTCTCCCAGCGGAATCTTGCCGTCGCGCGCCGCGAGAAAGGTTTGTTCGGCGCGGTAAGTGCGGCGCAGGCGGCGCAGCGGCTGCCCGGCCCATTCGCGTATGCGGCGTTCGACCATGCGCGCGCTGCGGCCGATGCCGGCGGCGGCGGCTTGCGCGCCGAGCCGGTGCACCCAGTCGCCCACCACGCCGTCGAAGGCGCCGCCGGCGCGGGCGGCACGCCAGCGCGGTTCAAGGAAGTCTTCGAGCATCGCGACGCGCGCCTGGTCGTCCCCGGCGGCAACCATATGCGCGGCAAGCCCGCACCAGTCCGCGCCCAGCACCTCCTCCAGCGGCACGAACCGGTCGACGATGCTGTTCATGTCCAGCCCCGCCAGTCGGTGCAGCGCGTCGGGGAAGAACAGCACCATCATGAAATGGGTCGCCCCCGGATTGCCGGTCGCAGTAGGCCGCGTCTGGCCGCCCGACAGCAGCGCGCCGCCCTGCGGGCACACCATCTCGGGCGCCCATGGATCGACCATCACCGATTCGCCGCGCAATTGCAGGAACAGCGTAGGGAAAGGCGTCGCAGGGTAGCGGTTCAGGCGCTGCTCGGCGGACAGGTCGCAAGCCATCGTGCTGCGCACCACAATGCCGCGCACGCAGGAGGCGAGCGACAGGCGCGGTACGATGAATTGACTGGTTGGCAACATGGCGGCCATTGTAGCGCGATGTCGCAAATGTTCAAGACCGGGGCGCGGGGCCGGCGCATACTGGGCCCATGGATACCGCGACTACCCCAGACCGCGGCGCGCTGCGCCGCCTGTGCGACCTGCCCGGCCCGGCCGGCCTGCCCTTGATCGGCAATGCGCTGCAGCTGCCGCCCCGCAAAGTCCACGCGGCGGTGGAAGCGATGGCGCTGCGCCATGGCCCGCTGTTCCGGCTGCGCGTCGGACGCCAGCAGGCGCTGGTGGTGGCCGATGCGGCGCTGGTCAGCGCGGTGCTGCGCGACCGCCCCGACGGCTTCCGCCGGCCCGACGTGACCGCGCATGCGTCCGATGAACTGGGCGGTGAACGCGGCGTGTTCCTGGCGGAAGGTACGGCCTGGCGCAACCAGCGCAAGATGGTGATGCAAGCCTTTGCGCCGCATGCGATCAAGGCGTATTTCCCGCTGCTGGCCCGGGTCGGCAAGCGGCTGCAGGCGCGCTGGGCCGAGGCGGCGCAAGCCGGTGCGCCTGTCGCGCTGAATGCGGACCTGAAGCGCTTCACTGTGGATGTGGTGGCCGGCCTGGCCTTCGGCGAGGAAGTCAACACCATCGAGCATGGGGACGATGTGGTGCAGCAGCAGCTGGAGCTGATCATGCAGGGCGTTGCGCGCCGTTCCCTGCTGCCGCTGCCCTACTGGCGCTACGTCAAGCTGCCTTTCGACCGCAGGCTGGAAACGGCCGTGCGCGACCTGCGCCAAGCGACCGACGACTTCATCGCCAAGGCGCGGCAGCGCATGCAGGACGATCCCGCGCGTGCGCAGCACCCGCCCAATATGCTGGAGGCCATGCTGGCCGCGGCCGACCAGGACGGCAGCGGTATCAACCATGCGGCGGTGGTAGGCAATGTCAGCACCATGCTGCTGGCGGGCGAAGACACGACCTCCAGCGCGCTGGCGTGGCTGATCTGGCTGCTGTCGCGCCATCCGGCGCTGCTGCGGCGCGCGCAGGAAGAGGTGCGGCGCATCGCGCCCGATGCAGACGCCTTCACGATCGAGCAGATGGACCAGCTGGACTTTATCGATGCGTGCGCGCACGAAGCGATGCGGCTCAAGCCGCCCGCCCCTTTCATCCCGCTGCAGGCGAACCGCGACTGCGTGGTGGGCGATGTGCAGGTGCCGAAGGATGGCATCGTGTGGTGCGTGATGCGGCACCACGGAGTGGAAGATTTCGATCCACAGCGCTGGCTGGATGGCGGCCCGGCGCGGCAGTCGGCCATGCCGTTCGGCTCCGGCCCGCGCCTGTGCCCTGGGCGCTATCTGTCGCTGCTGGAAATCAAGGTGGCCATGGCTTGCCTGCTGGGGCGCTTCGAGCTGCTTTCAGTGGAAGGCGACAGCGAGGAATACCATGGCTTCGTCATGTCGCCTGGCGCTTTGACGATGCGGCTTTCGCCAGCAGCTGGATAGTCAGGGCGAACACGAAGGCGGCTGCAAACGACAAGGCTACCGGCTGCGCGCGCAGCAACAGCGTGACGGCCAGGCAGAACGCCGCGAAGGCAAAGTAGCCGAGCATGGTGCCGCGCAGCAGCTGCACGGCGCTGGCGCGGCCCGACTGCACGTGCGTGAAGCCGACCAGCACGGTGCCCATGACGGGGAACATGGCCAGGAAGCCGCTCAGGCGTGCTCCCAGTCCGGCCGCGGCGGCGCTGACCGACATCACCAGCACGGCGCCCGCC